>NZ_JANFYP010000023.1:0-64451 GCF_024460535.1 Blautia sp. MSK.18.38
GTGAGAATCCGCATTATCTCGATGTGAGTATGTTTAATCACATTTTGAGTGGCAGCAGCAGCTTGATGTGGAATTGTAAGTTCGGAGCTAAGTCAGGCGGATATTCCCGATCCGCTTCGTTGCTTGCTCATAACCGGATATCAACCAGATACCAACTGGATGTCAGAAATGCCGCAGGCTTCAAAATGGCTCTGCGGCATTTCTGTATATTTCTATTTGTTTCTGTCTGCTTCTGTAAGTTTCTATATGCTTTTGTTGTTTCTATATGTTTTTCTGTTTACGGGCGGATCACTTTTCCTGCTTTTGTGAGCTTTTCCGCTATGGTATACATATTTGTTACGGTTCCCACTGCCGGTTCCTTCAGTCCGTAGAAGTTCACGCAGGTTCCGCAGGTCAGAATCTCGGTTCCCTGCTCCTGTAAGGTCTTAAGGTCTTCGATACATGGTGAATCCTGTGCAGTAAGTCTGGCTCCGCCATTATAAAACAGCATAACTGACGGCGGTGTCTCCAGCTGTGTCAGCGCATACACAAATCCCTTGATCAGGATCCCGCCAAGCTCCGGATCTCCATCTCCCATCTTATCGGAAGTGATGGCAACGGTATAATCTCCCTGCGGAACAGCCGGTGTGCAGACGATCTCAGGCTCTGCCTGGCTTCTTGCAGCAGGATCAGATTTTACTGTCATATTGATCTCGTAACCACCTTCTGTTTTTCTGGATACGAAACTGCATCCGGTACTTCCGGCAAGTCTGCTCAAATTGTTTACTGCTGTTTCGTTGTCTACCAGGATCAAGATCTCGTCTCCCTGCTCTGCCTTGTCAAGGATCTTCTTGGTCATTACAACCGGGATCGGACACTGTTTCCCCATTGCATCTACTGTGTGCTTCATACTCACTCCTCCTGTATTCTGTGATTTTTTATAATTGCTGTTTTATCATTATTGCTTTTTCGCTGTTTTCTTTTCTTTGATCTTTTATTTCTGCTCCAGCTCATGGGCCTGTTTGAAGATCTCACAGGCGCCTGTGTTTACACATCTTTCATGCGCGCAGTCCATAAAGGTCAGCTTCCTGCTGCTGTCCTCCTGCCGTGTATACTCACAGCAGACGGTTTCGCCCCCGTTCATGGTACGGCAGAAACCGGATATAAATTCCTCTTCGATCTCCATTCCTATCCCTCCGTCGGATTCTCAGTAATCTGGGCAGGTGTGATCTCCTCCAGCATTCCTGTTTCATTGTAGGCTTCAAACTGTTCCTCGATCTTTCCAAGGATATCTGCATACTGACAGAAGGCCTCCGCCAGCTCATCCCTGTGTTCCGGAAGCTTCTTGTAACAGACACGGTGCTCCATGCTTGCCCAGAGATCCATGGTCATCGTCCTCAGCTGGATCTCCACCGGAAAATACTCCATGGTATCCAGATAATACACCGGAACTGCAATGATCACGTGAAAGCTGCGGTATCCGTTAGGCTTGGGATTCTGTATGTAATCCTTTTCCCTGATAAAGATCAGCTCACTCTGCCGCTTCAGCGCATTTACAAGATTGTATATATCATCAATAAAGTAGCAGATCACACGGATCCCGGCGATATCCCGAAGATGATCCTTGGCGTTCTGCACACTGTCCGAATGTCCCAGCTTCTCCAGCTTCTTTTCGATGCTCTTCTTGGATTTGATCCGTTCCTGGATATTGTGGATTGGAGATACGGAAGACTTCTGATACAGGCTTCCGTTGAGCACCTCAAGCTTGGCGCGCATGATCTGACATGCGTTCTGATATGGCTGGATACAATCGTAATACTGTTCGTTTGTCATGAAAACCCCTCTTTCGCGTTTGCTCAGCATATACTTGTATCTTACCGGACAAATGTGAGCAATCTGTAGTGATTTCCTAAGATTTTCCTGACCATTTTATAAAAAATCCATAAAGCCTCCGGCATCAGTCTGAAAGCTTATGGATAAAAAGACCACTGCGGAGCTTCGGTTCAAACCAGGTGCTCTTTGGCGGCATAAGCTTACCCTCGTCTGCGATCGTCATCAGCTCCTCCATGGATGTAGGATACATGGCAAAGGCAGCTCCTCCTGTCTCATCTGCAGCTGCTGCCAGATCCTTCAGCCGGTGGTTTCCTCCCATAAAGCGGATCCTCTCATCGGTACGCGGGTCACTGATCCCCAGAACCGGACCCAGGACCTTATCCTGAAGAATAGATACATCCAGCTGACCTACGCTGTCTTTACCCGCATAGATATCCGGATATGCCTTCAGATGGAACCATTCTCCGTCTACATACAGCCCAAAGCAGTGTTTCTCCACCGGTTTACATGGAAAGCCCGGCATTGCCATCAGCTCAAAATTAAATTTCATGCTTCCGATAAAGGCTTTGGGTTCCATACCCTTGATATCCTTTACGATCCTGTGATACGGAAGGATGGTCAGCTGGTCATACGGAAATACCACTGACAGGAAAAAGTTAAATTCTTCTTTTCCGGTGTAGTCCGGATGCTCCGCTCTTCTCTTCTGTCCAACCTTTACTGCGGAGGCTGCTCTGTGGTGACCATCAGCAATATAGATAGAGGAGATTCCGCCAAAAAGACTATGTATAGTCCGGATCTTTTCTTCCTCATCTACGACCCATACACGATGTGTGATCTCGTCATCGGAAGTAAAATCATACACAGGAGCATGTGCATTTTTCCATTCTTCCATAAGAGTAAGAAGCTCTGCCGGATATCTGCACGCCAGAAAAATAGGGCCTGTGTTGGCATCACAGACATCCACATGACGGATGCGGTCCTGCTCCTTATCCTCTCTTGTAAGCTCATGCTTTTTGATCACACCATTCATGTAATCATCAATGGAGCTGACACCTACGATCCCGGTCTGGGATCTTCCCTTACGGATCAGTTCATACAGATAATAGTTCGGTTTCTCATCCTGGATCAGGATCCCTTCTTTCTGGAAACGATCCAGATTTTCCCTTGCCTTCTGATAAACCTTCGGATCATAAAGATTGGTTTCCGGATCCAGATCCATCTCTGCACGGTCTATATGTAGAAAAGATTCCGGATTTTTTTTCCCGATCTCTCGCGCTTCCTCTCTGCTGACTACGTCATAGGGAAGTGCAGCCACCTTTTCTGCTTTTTCTGAAGCAGGTCTTACTGCCCGAAATGCCTGAAATAAAGCCATTATGTTTTCCTCTCATTCCTGTCCGGCTATACGCCGGACTTTCTTAAGATTTCTGCTTAGTTTGCAGAAAAATCATCCTGTCCATTCTAACACATATCAAAATTTCCCGCAAACCTTTATCCGGCCCGTCTTATGCCTTACGTTTGTTCAGCTCCGGCAGTACCGTCGCCAGCATGGTGAAAAAGCATGCACAGCCGCCTACAAGGTTGGAAACCGGTTCCGCCCAGAACACGCCGTCTGTTCCCAGGCCATTCACAGAAGGCAGCAGGAGCGTCAGCGGTACTACGATCACTACCTTTCGGAGCAGAGAAAAAAAGGTGGCCTTTTTTGCCTTTCCCAGTGCCACGAACACGCTTTGTCCGGTAAACTGCAATGCCATAAAGCAGAAGCCGAAAAAGTAAATATGAAGGGCGGGAACTCCCTTTTCCAGAAGCCCGGGATCGCTGTTAAAGATCCGGATGAAAAATTCCGGAAGCAGCTTCAGGATTCCCCAGCCTGCCAGGGTATAGATCACACAGACAGCTGTAATAAATTTAATTGCTTTTTTGACTCTGTCGTATGCTTTTTCTCCATAATTGAAGCTCATGACCGGAGAAGCACCTGTAGTAAGCCCATGGACCGGCATGGTGAAAATGTCACGGACAGAATTTAAAACTGTCATGACACCAACGTAGATATCACCACCCCAGGTCTGGAGTGTGGCATTGCATACCACCTGCACAAGACTGTTTGTAAATGCCATAAAAAAACCGGACATACCCAGGCTTACGATACTGCCCACTCTTTTCCAGGAGATCCTCATGGCGCTTTTTTTCAGGTTCAGGATCGCCTTTTTTCCTGTAAGGAAGCGTAAGACCCAGATGGCGGAACAGAGCTGGGAAATGATAGTTGCCAAAGCCGCTCCCCGGACTCCCATGTGCATTCCAAAGATAAACAGGGGATCCAGAAGAATGTTCAGTACAGCACCGATCAGTATCGTGAGCATTCCTGTGTTTCCAAAGCCCTGGCTGTTGATAAACGGGTTCATTCCCAGAGTGATCATCACAAACAGGGTTCCCAGAAGATAGATCCTTATGTAGTCTGACGCATAGGAAAAGGTTACATCACTGGCGCCAAAGGCATATAGGATCGGTCTGTAAAAGATAAGGCCAATGGCTGTCAGGATCACTCCTGTGCCGATCAGCATCACAAAGGTGTTTCCCATGAGCATTTCTGCTTCTTCCCGGTTTCCTCTTCCCCGTTCCATGGAGCAAAGCGGTGCTCCTCCATTTCCAAAAAGATAGGTAAATGCGGTGATCAGGGTGATAATAGGAAAACACAGTCCCACTCCTGTCAGTGCAGTGGCTCCGATCTCAGGAATCCTTCCGATATAGATCCGGTCTACAATGTTGTAAAGGAGGTTCAGGATCTGTGCAATGATCATCGGCACAGCCACTTCCATAATGTTACGATAGACATTTCCTGTTGAAAAGTCTGTCTGATGTATCTGCATTTCTTTACACCTTCCTGCTTTTTTACTATTGTAAATAATACTATATCTGATATGCAAAGTAAATATTTCCCTGTAAGGCTGCTGTGGAAATATCAGACGTTACTGTTTGTTCACTGTAATATCCCGCAAACTGTTTTTTGTGAGCGAAGATCACAGAAAACCCGAGACATACCGCGCGAACTTATGCGATCAGCATAAATTCTGTACATCGCGAAGCATGTTGCTGAAAACGGAATGGACAGTAACTATCTGATTATCCGTGTATTTATTTCTTGCTATTTTTGTCTAAAAAAGTTATAATAAAGCCATAAAAACGGTAATGATTCCACGTAAAATCGGTCAAAAAACCACATCACTGGGAATCTGTTCCGCATGGAGGTATTTTTATGGATAATAATTATAAGGGCATGGCTGTAGGTGTTTTTGAGCTTGATAACCTGGTTGCCTGTTTTGTTGCTCTTGATGCTGCTTCCAAAGCAGCCAATGTCAGGATCCAAAGTGTTGAGCGTAACCGTCTGAAGAGTGGCGCCTGTGTCAAGATGCGTGGTTCTGTTTCTGACGTTAATGCAGCTATGGAGGTTGCGCTGGAGGCAGCCAAACCTCTTGGTAAGGTTGTTTCTCATACTGTGATCGCTTCTCCTTCTGAGGATACTGAGATTGCACTGAAGATGACGATCAATAAATAAAGGGGGCGACGGATTTATGAATTATGGTGCTTTTGGTTTAGTTGAGGTTGTTGGCAGCAGTAATGCGATCCTGGTGATCGACCAGATGCTGAAGACTTCTGATGTTTCTTTTCTTACCTGGCAGACAAAGTGTGGTGGACATGCCACTGTTTTTCTGACCGGTGATGTTTCTGCCGTTACAGCTGCCATTGACAGTGTAAAGGGAAACCCGCCTTGTGAGATCGTAGCTTCAGCAGTGATCTCCAATCCTTCCGGTGAGACGGTTCGTCTGGCTGAGGAAGAAGCGGCTAAGAATCATTTTATTTGAGATTTGTCTACCTTATAATTATAAATTATAACGAACGTACGCAGGGAACCGCCCTGGCGTAGCGGGAAGGGCTTCGTCGTCCGCTGACTTCTAAGGTGCTGCGGCTTCTGCTAAAACCATTCCAAAAAGTTCTGAACTCGCGTCAAGCCGCTCAAACAGCAGAACTTTTTGGAATAACGCAGAAACCACACCACCTAAGAATCAGCAGGACTCCTGCAGAGCATCCCGCCACGCCAGGGCGGTTCCCTGCTGGCTTTTGTATGCGTGAAATTGCCTCAGACACGGTGCTTTCGTCATTGATGCTCTGCTTCTACAAACTTCACACTTTCACTCTAGCCTATCTCCCCTTTCGCACGTCAGCCGGCGAGGTAGCGTCTGGTTTGGGCTGGCTCTGCAGGAGGGGTGCGCTTCTTAGGCGGTGGGAATCTGCGTTGCTGGAAAAAATCCAGCTGTTTGAGCGACGCAGGAGCGAGTTCTGGATTTTTTTCAGCGGTTTTAGCAGATTTCCAGCGCCTTAGAAGCCAGCCCCCGACGAAGCCCCAGCCCAAACCAGACGGTACCTCACCGGCGTCCGTCCGCAAAATCCACATCCACCAGCTCCCTTCCATCCTCAACCTTCATCACAGCCACATCCCCCCGATGTGCCACAACCACCCTCTTCCCCCCGACATCACCGGAAAGCTTCATCAGCTCCCCATAATACTTCTTCGAAAAAACACAGGGATTCCCGGTCTTCCCATCATGCTCCACACAGGCGATTCCTTTCCCATCTCTCAAAAACACATCCACCAGTCCAAAAACCGTCTCCCATCGCAACCACGGCTGATCTGCCACCGTAAACAAACAAGCATCCATCTCCCGGTTGACCCCAAGTCCGATCTTCAGTGAGGAAGATATCCCCTCATCCGGATGCAGATTATAAAGAAACCACGCGCCAAGCTTCTCTGCTTCCTGCGCGATCTCCTCATACTGTGTGACAACTGTGATCTCACACCTGTGCCCCTGTTCCTCCAGTGCTGCTTTCACTTTTTTCAGTTCCAGGAGAATATGCCTGTACATCGGCATTCCGTCTATCCCGTACAGCAACTTATTGCTTCCAAACCGCCGGCTGTTTCCTGCTGCCAGCATGATCAGTCCCAGTTTCATATCACCGCTCCACTTCCTTTCGATTCTAGTACAGCGAATATTAAGTAACCGCCATATTGACTTGCCTGATTTTTCATCTGCTGCGTTGTCGTCAATCGTCGTAGCCACCGCTACGCCTCATTCCTCCGCCTTGCAGATGAAGAAATCATCCTGCGTCAATATAGCAGAAACTTAATTTTCGCTGTACTAGCTGTTTACACTTCTCTGCAGGCTTCCGCAGATCACCATGATCCCAGACTCCTGACCTTGTGCCATAAGCTTCTCCGCCACACAAGGATCCTCCAGAGTATCTGCCTTGTTCAGATACGCAAGAAATCTTCGCCCGTCCACGCCTTTTTGCAATCCGTCTTCAGACCGGATGATCTTCCACACATCCATCCATGTCACAGGCTCATCTGTACGCTTTCCCAGAAATCCCGCCACATCATCCGGACGGTGTGCCGTATCACAGATCCTTTTGCCGATGCAGTCAAGACCGATCACTCCTACTACCACATCTGCAAAAGAAGGGATCACCGGCTCATGAACAGCCGGCACTTTAAGGGGTCGGCGCCTGGATCCGTCAGCTTCCACAAGAAGAAGATCACAAAAGCCGGGCAGCTTTTCCAGGATCTCCTTTTCGGGGCCGGAAATCTTTGGCTGCCCGGCCTTGTGATGAGCCGCGATGACGTATCCGTATTGTTCTATAAGCCGGCATGCTCCCGGAATGTCCTCTGCCTCCGCAAAAGGACATTCCGGTTCCCATGCCATATGCGTGGTTGTGGTCACGATCACACGTTTTCCCTGTCCGGAAAATATTTCTGCCAGTCCAAGGATCAGACTGGTCTTTCCGCCGCCTCCTGTGAATGCCACAGTAAGCGCTTTTTCATTTTTCTTCATGACACACTCCATTTATCTTCTAACTTCTTTCAGGGACACCAGACTCTGTATCGATCACAGATTCTCATTCCTCACAGCTTTCTCTGTTCCCGGAAGCACTCCGCAGGAAAGCAGCACCTCCAGAACTCCCCCTGCGATACACCTTGCCTTGTCTGAGATCGTAAAACAGTTTTTCTTCTGTTCTGCCCTTGGGTCGATGTCCGCGATCTTCATTCCCTCAAAAACAGGGTAACCGTCCCGGATCAGCCCCCGGATCACGCCGGAAATGGTAGCCTTCACCGGCGTATCACCTACCATGGCGATCACCTGGTCTTTTTCAACAAGATCTGCAATCTGACAGATGTTTTTCATGTTACCGGCTGCCGGTGAATGGATCACACGTTCCTTTCCGATCCCTGCGATCAGTCCCGGCACTCCGGTATTCGGCAGGGCACTGCCTTTTTTTATGATCCTTCCCAGGTTATGGCCGCGCATGGTCTCGATCACGTAATCCACATCCTCCCCTGCGGTAAAGCCCGGGCCAAGTCCCACAGTCAGTGGTGCCATATCCCTGCTGGTCCCAAGATTCTTTTTTGCAAGGATGGCATCGATCACTGCCTCTGGCTCCAGTTCGCGGATATGTTTTCCATGGGTATCTGTCAGAAGGGGGATCTCTCCCTGTGCCCAGCATTTCCTGCACTGGGTCCGGATATCGTTCTCCGTGATCCTCCTGCACACAACGCCTTCTACCTCTGCAGTTCCGTCATAAACAGCTTCACAGAAGGCCACATGACGGCGGATGGCACTTGGACGGTCACATTCCAGGATCAGGACCTGATAGCCACTCTGATGAAGCTTGTGGATCACTCCTGTGGCCAGATCTCCGCCACCTCTCACAAGGATCATTTTATCCGTATATGCCGCTGTTTTCATCTTCATACACCTGCTGTCCGTTTCCCGGCATTCCTGCCGCAAGAGTATCATAAAGCTCCGCATAGGTTGCATCCTTATACGGGGATACATAAAAGAGTCCCGCGATCCCGGCCGTAATTGCCGAAAGGACAGACCAGGGAATAAAGGAAAGATCCAGGATAAAGGTATCCATCTTCTGTCCGTTCATCATCTCACGGCTTTTTGCAAATACTTCCTTTGTGCTCATATCCGGATATTCCGCAAGAAGATAAGGAATCATCTTATATTCGTAGGATTTTACCACTCCGGGAATAATAAAAAGCAGCGTCCACAATACAAGATACAGGTCCCGTAAAAACATGGTTTTTACGATATTACCGTAATTCCCGGAACGAAATACACTGAGGAGCTTTCCGGGCCCGGGTACAGAATAAAGGTTCTCAATGTAAAAATCTCTTCCGCCTACCTCCAAAACATTTCCCACAAAGAAATGAAAAAGAATTCCGATCAGAGCCACAGCTACCACGGCACTGGCACTCAGAAGTGCAAAAAGCACTGCCAGTGGGGAGCGAAATACATGGCTGACATAAGAAGTAACACCATTGATATCCGTACCCAAACGATACGTTGTAACACCGTAGTCCGGACTTACCACATTTCCGGCACTGCCAGTGGCCGCACCGCTTCCGCCGGTTGCCATCACAATAGCCAGCACCAGACTTACCAGCACTGCTGACCAGTAATTTTTTTTGAATGCCTGTTTTCCACGCCATTTCAAGTCGCTGCGTTTCCAACTGATCTTCTGCTCATTCATAACTTAACCCTCCATATATGCTTCACGGACACAGAGCTCTCTCCGTCCCTTCTGCCACAGCGCAGGCTCCAGCTCTGCCAGATAACCGCCGCCGTTTTTTACATGCCATTCATAAAAAGCCCTGGGTCTGTCCGCATATTCTTCCATAATGTTCATGATCGTACCGCCATGTATCACAAGAGCCGCTGTCTTTATGTTGTTGCGGATACACTGTGTGACAGCCTTCTGAAATCCTGTAAGGCTCCGGTACTTAAACGCTTCTCGACTTTCTCCTCCCGGAAAAGGAAGCGTTCCATTGCTGTCGATCCACCTCTGATAATCCTGATTTCCGGAAAGCTCTTTATAATTTTTATTCTCAAACTCTCCAAAATCACACTCGGAAAGCTCTTCGATAATATGAAAGCTTTTTCCTGGAAAAAGGATCCCCGCAGTTTCCACACAACGGCAGAGCGGACTTACATAAAGGGCCTCCGGCATGGGATAGGTCAGCTTTTCCAGAAATTCCTTTCCCTCCGTGCTCAGCGGTTCATCCGTTGTTCCGATATAACGCTGAAGCTTATTTCCGGGTGTCTGTCCGTGTCGTATCAGATATAATCTAATCATCCTTCAGCACCGTCCCGATCCCGCATACCACTCTTGTGACCCTTCTGCTTTTTGCAGCCAGTGCAGTGCACACCCGGCCAACAGCTTCTCGGTACTGCCGTTCAAAAGCATCCGCCGGAACGATCCCGTAGCCTACCTCCTCACTGACAAGGATCACATCCGGATCCTGCTGTGCCAGCTTTTCTGCCAGGCCGGTGAGATCTTCTCCTGCCTTCAGAGCTTTTCTTATGTATTCCTGAAATCCCAGAACACCCGCTGCCTTCAGAAGCTCCTCTTCTGTGATCTCTCCTCCGAATTTCCAGTCCACATCCGGGAACTGTGCTTTTGCATAGTCAGCTTTTCCCTGATATGCACCTCCGATTATCATTTCCATAATATTTTTACCTCATCCAAATCTTCATTACAGATTAAACGTGCCACCAAAAGCAAGCACCAGTGCCATCACGACCTCGCAGATGCAAAGGAAAAATCCGGAAAGATCACCTGTGGTCCCTCCAAAATATTTCAAAGCCATATGGTGATACCACCAGAATACCAGAAGTGCGCTGACAGCTGCCAGAACACCCAGGACCGGATCTACCCATATCATCAGCGCTGCAAGGATCACAAACATCGTGATAAGAACATTTCGCACTGCGATCTCTGACGCATTTCTGGAAAATTCTGCCACAGTCCCGTCTGTCCTTGCCTTGGGAAATGTAATCACACCGATCCCGGAAAGACATCTGGACATCATAAAGCCCAGGCTCATGATACAGATCCCGTTATAATTTCCAAGGAGCTGATCCCAGGCTCCCAGCCAGAGGATAAAATATACACAGGCTGTGATAATGGCAAATGCACCTGCATGGGAATCCTTCAGGATCTCCAGCCTCCTTGTGCGTTCCTGCCAGGAGCTTAATGCATCTGACGTGTCCAGAAGCCCGTCTACATGAATGCCGCCGGTAACAAATACCGGGATCACAGTAAGGATCACAGCGAGAAAAAATGGCTCCAGAGCTGCATGCACTCCGAGGATCCCTCCTGCAAGCCAGGTCAGGATGCCGATGGCAGTACCCACAAAGGGAAAAAAGCACATCATATATTTTATGTTTTCCTTCTTCCAGTCCACCATGGGCATGGGGATCTTTGAAAACATGGCAAAGGCTGCCTTAAAACTGTTCCATAAGCTTTTCATGTTTCCTTTCCTCCTTTATGCCATACAGGGATCCCGTATACGACTTCCACAACCTCTTCTGCCATCTCTGCCAGCTTCTGGTTGATCTGTCCCAGTTCTTTTTTATACTGTTCTGATTCTTCCTCGTAGAGGATCCCGTCTGAAAAGATCTCGTTGGTGACGATCACCACATGCTTTGCCTGGGAAAGAAGATTTTTCACTCCTTCTGTGATCTTTTCTGCCACCTCCGGGTGGAAGCCGCCTTCCCGGAACATCTCATTTGCAACCAGATTGGACATGCACTCCAGAAGGACCACGCAGTCCTTCGGGATGAGCAGCTCATCCAGCTCTGTATATCTTTCAATTGTCTCGAAGCCTTTTCCTGCACGCATGTGCCGGTGTCTGCGGATGCGCCTGTAGCTTTCTTCGTCAAAAGCCTGCATGGTGGCGATATAGATCCTTCTGGCTTCGCCAAGGGAAAGTACGGTTTCTTCCGCAAAAGCAGATTTTCCGCTTCCGCTGCCTCCTGTTACAACAACCAGCATATTATTTCAGCTCCTCGTACTGTTCTACATTGATATCACCAAAGGTACTCATGGAATTATATACTGCACAGGACAGATCCATCATCGGAAACAGTGCCACAGCTCCGGTTCCCTCGCCCAGGCACATGCCGGCGTGGATGATCGCTTCCTTGCCAAGCTCCTTCAGGAGCAGCTGTGCTGCAGGCTCTTTGGATACATGAGACGCAATGATATGATCACTTACCTGCGGGCAGATCTTTACTGCGATCAGTGCAGATACGCAGGAAATAAATCCGTCCATGACAACCGGCATTCCAAGTGCTGCTCCTCCAATGAATACTCCTGCCATTCCTGCAATATCCAGTCCACCTACCTTTGCCAGGACGTCAATGGCATCTGAACGATCCGGATTATTCAGGGCGATCGCCTTTTTGATCGCATTGATCTTCCGGACAAGCCCTTCACTGGTCAATCCGGCACCACGTCCGGTCATATCTTCCACCGGTTTTCCGAGAAGCACAGCTGCTACCGCACTGCTGGTGGTGGTATTTCCGATGCCCATCTCGCCGGTTGCAAGAACCTGATAGCCTTTTTCCTTCAGCTCCTCTGCCATGGCAATTCCGGCTTCGATGCCACGGATCGCCTGACCTCTTGTCATTGCCGGCTCTCTGGTCATATTTCTGGTCCCATAGGCAACCTTAAGATCTGTACGGACCTTTGTATCTGTGACCATTCCCACATCTACAGGAAAAAGCTCTGCTCCACACTGACGGCACATCACACAGCAGGTAGTAGTCCCTTCCAGAAAATTCTCAGCCACAACAGCCGTCACTTCCTGTCCGGTCTGGGTCACCCCCTCTTCTACAACTCCGTTATCCGCACACATGGCAACCACTGCTTTTTTTTCCACACGTACCTCCGGTGTACCTGTGATACCGGCGATCTGTGTCAGCATATTCTCCAGCTCTCCCAGAGAATGCAGGGGCTTTGCAATACTGTCCCATCTCTTTCTCGCCCCCTCCATAGCCTTTTCATCCAGAGGGCGGACTTTCTTCACTGCCTCATCCAAAGTCATCATTTGCTACCTCCAATCCTTTTACCTGTGGTAAAAATAATAAATTTACTAAAGATATAATTCAACGCCAGCACGATAAATTGTGTGCAGAATTTTGCAAACATATCCCGGAATCCCAGGATCTCCGCCAGAAGCCATACGCCACCTACCTCAATGACCATGGTCACCAGACGGGCACTTATAAATTTCAGAAAGGGCCGTATATGATCCCTCCATGTTTCACAGCGGTCATGAAATACAAATCTGGAATTCACAACATAGGCAAACAGGATCGCCAGGATGATCGATATGATGTTGGCACTCATCAGTGGGATTCCCATTGCCCTCATGATATAAAAGCTTAACAGATTTACGAGAGTCGTACAACCACCCCAGAAAATATAACGGATCACATCATTTTCATAGAATTTAAGGATCCACTTTTTCATTGGTATCTCCTCCTCGTATGATCTTTGATACGATATATCTTGGACGACGTTTTACTTCCTCATAAATCCTGGCGATATAATATCCGATGATCCCAAGGCTCATCATCACAGCACTTCCAATAAAGAGCATCACGATCAGAAGTGTGGTATAGCCTTCCACCGCATGCCCGGAAAAATACCGGACCAGAGAATAGACCAGAAGGAGCAGGGAGCACCCAAGGCAGCCCACGGCACCGGCTGTTACAAACTGCAGCGGAAGTGTTGTAAATGCCACGATATTCCGAAACGCATAGCTGATCAGCGTTCCTGCAGACCATTTGGATTCTCCGGCCTCACGCTCCTGCACCTCAAAAGGTACGGAGATGCTTTTGAAGCCTATCCAGGATGATGCCGCCCGGAAAAACATGCTACGCTCAGGCATGGCGAGAACACTCTCCACCGCTTTCCTGTCCAGCAGCTTGAAGTCGGAAGCATTTTCCATATCAAAGCCGGTGGCACGGGACATGATTCGATAGAAAAATCCGGCACTTTTTCTGTGAAAAAGAGTTTCTTTTCCCCGGTTTTTCTTGATGCCCTCCACAACCTCGTAGCCCTGCTTCCAGAGCCGGTACATTTCCAAGAGGATTTCCGGCGGATGCTGCAGGTCACAGTCCATCACAGCCACCGCATCTCCGCATGCCTGTGCAAGGCCGGCCACAATTGCTGCTTCTTTTCCGAAATTTCTGGAAAAATGCACACCTGTCACATTTTTATCTTCTCCTGATACTTTTTCTATGGCTGCCCAGGTCCCGTCAGAGGAACCGTCATCTACCAGGACCAGTTCATAACGGATCCCGGCCTGCCCCAGGAGCTCTCTGAGAGTCCGGCAGGTTTTCTCCAGCATCGGTTCCTCGTTACAGGCAGGCAAAACTACCGATAATCGGCTCATTTCTCCTGTTTTCCCCTTTCTTTTTGTTTTCTCTGGCGCCGGTAAGATATTACGATCCCAGCAAACAGGATCAGGCCAAGCACCGTCAGTATCATTCCGGGCATAATATACGGTGTACAATATCTGAGTGCGATCGTATGCTTACCTTTTTTTAATTCCAGCCCCATATACATACTGTTTGCCTGCACAAGTTTTGTTTTTTCTCCATCTACATAGGCGGTAAAGCCTGCGCTGTATGGAATGGAAAATACCAGGATCTTATCGGAAGTGGTTGTGATATCTCCACGAATGCAATTTGTCTCCGTTTTGATATTCTGAAGACTTTCTTTTCCAAGCTCCTCTGTCTGTTCTTCAACAGAAGCCATGGGCTGACATACCACATACAGATCATCAAAGGTATATTCTCCCGGCATGGAGAATGTCAGTGTCATAGTTCCTGCAGAATAGTTTTTATATCCCATATTCAGAAGAAAATTATGTCTTCCGCTGTAGCCGTTGTATTTATCTGTAAAGATCCGGATAGTCTTGTCCACAGAGCCCAGCGAAACATCCACTGCTGATTCCTTGCTTTCTTTCCAGTAGCGCCAGTTATTGTCTTCATAACGCACGGTATTCTTCTCATATTCTGTCATGGAATCCCATTTTTTATCACTGACCACTGCACGTGGAGAATAGGCATTAAAATCCAGATTTTTTGCCACAAGATAAACCTCTGCCTCCGGCTCTCCCTGATATCCGATCTGTACGGTTGCTCCTTCTTTGGCCACAATGATCTTTCCGTCTTTGATCTTACAGCCTTTTCCTGCTTCCAGTGTAAAATCTGCTTTCTTATCGTCAAAGGTGAGGTCTGTCTCAGGAAGACTGCTGTCCTCAAGGACTGCCCCCTGCAGGAGCGCCTGCTGCTTTTCGGTCACAGAAAGCTTTTCATACTTTTCTCTGGGGATCCAGGAATCATAGGTATAACCAAGAGGAAGGGAATCCTCGTCTTCGTAGATCCTGTATTTTTTTGTGACTTCTGCTTCACTGTCATAGCCGTATGGCAGATACCCATATCCGCTTTTTTTGATGGCAAAATATTTCACCGAGGCAAGACGATCCAGGATACTCCGTCCGTCCAGGCTGCTGTAATGATAATCCCAGGGGGTATTCAGATACATCTCATCAAAGAAACGGCTGATATTTCCATTGGCCACACTGAAATAATAGGAAGTACTGTTGGTTCCCATATACATGGCAGTGTTTACATAAGAGCCCGTTTTGTACTGGTCATATCTGGTAACCGCTGAATCGTCCATTGACCGGATTGCTTTGTCCGGTCCGGACTGAAGCTTCTCCAGTGCCTGATCCTTTTCCTCAAATTCTGACAGATAATCTTTTTCGTAAGAATACTGGTATGAAACATTCAGAAGGATGCTTGTCACAAGCACGGCCACGATCATTCCACAGAGATATTTTCCCTGTGTAAATACGTTTCCGTAGGAAACCACTGTAAACACAGCCAGGACCAGCATCATCAGTGCCATGATATTGCGTTCCGTACGGGCGGATTCTGAAAACAGTGCCAGCACGCCATATATCAGCAGCATCACAAATATCCGTCGTTTTTCCCTGATGCCCAGCGTAAACAGTTCCGGATATGCCTGTACCAGGATATATGCGATCAGCATTCCATACGCCCAGATCCATCGGTTGGACACGTATGAAAATCCATTCAGTACATGACCTGCAAAGGGGATCAGCAAAAACAGATTCAGAAGCACAAATCCCAGCTTCAGTCCCGTATATTTTTTCTTTTTGGAAAAGATCACAAACACGCCTGCCATTGCGACTGCGGAATATCCAGCAACTCCCCACTGGATCATATTTTCGCCGATCAGACAGCCGAGATATTTTTCGTAGTAAATGCGGTCATATAACAGCGGCACATAATTCTGCGCCTGAAAGCGCTCTGTTCCAAACAGAGTCATGACCACAGGTAAAAAGATCAGTGCAGCGATCATAAGTGCGACCAGATAAAAGCCAGCAAATTTCAGGAACCACTGAAATACATCTTTTACTGAACGCTTGCGGAATATTCCAAAATACCGGAAAGCTGCATACAGCACCATAAAGATACTGATCATATAAAAGAAATAAAAATTAGACATTGCCGCTACAGCCGTCGCACAGATAAAAAGGTATGGCTTTTCTTTTTTGTAAATCTTTTCAATTCCCATAAGGACCAGCGGCAGATAGATCATGGGATTGGAAAAATATGGATGCTTCATAGACGCATAAATGGTCCATCCTGCAAAAATATAAACAAGGCTTCCAAGAAATGTGGCCTGTTTGGGATTCTTGCGGTAAAAGCAGTAAATGCTGAATGTGATACCCGCCAGATAAATGCGGAGAAAGATCAGAATCTCATATAAGATCTCTGTGTCTTTTTCCGGTACAAAAACGGACAGTAAGGTCAGCGGATCACCGATCGCATAATAATGAAGTGTTGTAAGGATATCGGAACCGTATCCGATATGCATATCCCACATAGGAAGGGAAAGCTTATGCTCCGTCACCAGCGTCTGCAGAACATTCCGCAGATATTTTCCATAATAGGCCAATGCATTGATGTGCTGCGGAACACCGTCATGACTCCAGATCAGGGATTTTCCATTGAAATAAAAACAACTGTAAATAAACAGCGAGATCGCCGCAAAAACAATCGTATACAGAATATAAAAATCTGCTTTTTTCTCTTTCCGGGATTTCTCCTTCGAAAAAATTCTCTTCATATATGTCTCTCCTGTATATGAAAAAAGGCCTGCGGTGCGCTAAACACCGCAGGCCTGTCACCTAATGCTTAATCAGCAAGCACACTGTATAAACAGTAACTATTGATCAATAATTAGTCTTCTTTCTTATCTGCTCCGTAAAGAGTGATAAGTTTCTGCAGATACTCATATCTAGCCTGAGCCTCAGACTCGTTCTTAGCAAACAGTCTTGCAGCTTTCTCAGGATTCTGACGCTGCAGAGAATTGTAACGAACCTCACCGTTCAGGAAGTCCATATAGTTCTCCATATCCGGTGTCTTGGAATCAAGGCTGAACTTGTTCTCAGCAGCCGGGTTGAATCTGAAGTTGTGCCAGTATCCGCACTTAACTGCCAGCTCTTCCTCTGTCTGAGCTTTGCTCATACCTTTCTTGATACCATGGTTGATACATGGAGCGTAAGCGATGATCAGGGATGGTCCCGGATATGCCTCTGCCTCTGCGATTGCTTTTACAGTCTGGTTGAAGTCAGCACCCATGGAAATCTGTGCTACATATACATAGCCATAGCTCATTGCGATAGATGCCATATCTTTCTTCTTAGTCTCTTTTCCGCCTGCTGCGAACTGAGCGATCGCACCTGTCGGTGTAGATTTGGAAGACTGTCCGCCTGTGTTGGAGTAAACCTCTGTATCGAATACCATAACGTTGATGTCACGTCCGCTTGCAAGAACGTGGTCAACACCACCGAATCCGATATCGTAAGCCCATCCGTCACCACCAAAGATCCACTGGGATTTCTTGGAGAGGAAGTCTTTCTGTGCAAGGATCTCGTTAGCCTTGTCACATCCGCAAGCCTCAAGAGCTGCAACGAGTTTCTCTGTAGCTGCACCATTTGTTGCGCCTACAGCATAAGTATCCAGCCATTCCTGACCAGCTGTCTTAACATCCTCGTTTGTTCCGTTAGCTACAAGGTCTTCGATCTTCTCTTTCAGACCGCCACGGATCGCACGCTGTGCAAGAAGCATACCATAACCGAACTCTGCGTTATCCTCGAACAGAGAGTTTGACCATGCAGGTCCCTGTCCCTTAGCGTTTGTTGTGTATGGTGTAGATGGTGAAGAGTTACCCCAGATAGAGGAACATCCTGTAGCATTTGCAATGTACATTCTGTCACCAAAGAGCTGTGTGATCAGCTTAGCGTATGGTGTCTCACCACAACCTGCACAAGCGCCGGAGAACTCAAGGAGCGGCTGTTTGAACTGGCTGCCTTTTACAGTTGTCTCTTTATATTTAGCGATAACGTCTTCCTTCTGAGGAAGTGTTACACCGTAATCGAAGAATTTCTGCTCTTCTGTGTTAGCTTCAAGCGGAGCCATCTCAAGAGCTTTGTTGCCTTTCTTTCCTGGGCAGACATTTGCGCAGGAACCACATCCTGTACAGTCAAGAGCGGATACAGTCATTGTGAATGTATAGTCTTTCATTCCTGTAAGTGGAAGTGTCTTGATTCCCTCTGGAGCGTTAGCTGTCTCATCTGCTGTCATAGCAACCGGACGGATTGCAGCATGCGGGCAGACGTATGCACAGCGGTTACACTGGATACAGTTGTCCGGAACCCATACAGGAACGTTAACTGCGATACCACGTTTCTCATATGCAGCTGTTCCGGATGGTGTTGTACCATCTACATAATCCTTGAATGCAGATACTGGGAGGCTGTTACCTTCCTGAGCATTGATCTTGCACTGGATGTTGTTTACGAAGTCCTGAGCTTCCTGAGCACCGTGGGATGCGTGAGACATGAAGAGTCCCTCGTCCTCAGCGTTCTTCCAGCTCTCCGGAACCTGAACCTCTACGATCTGTTTAGCACCGGCATCGATAGCTGCCCAGTTCTTCTTAACAACGTCATCACCTTTACGTCCGTAAGTAGCTTTAGCAGCAGCTTTCATAAGCTCGATAGCCTGCTCCTCAGGAATGATTCCTGTAAGTTTGAAAAATGCGGACTGAAGGATTGTGTTGATACGTGTTGGTCCCATGCCAGTCTCAATACCGATCTTAACACCATCGATGGTGTAGAATTTGATATTGTGGTTAGCGATGAAAGCTTTAACCTGTCCTGGAAGATGTTTCTCAAGTCCTTCCATATCCCAAGCACAGTTCAGAAGGAATGTACCTCCGTCAACAAGCTCCTGTACCATGTTATATTTGTTAACATAGGACGGATTATGACATGCAACGAAGTTTGCTTTGTGGATCAGGTATGTGGATTTGATCGGTTTCTTACCGAAACGAAGGTGAGACATTGTAACACCGCCGGACTTCTTGGAGTCATAATCGAAGTAAGCCTGAGCGTACATGTCTGTGTTATCACCGATGATCTTGATGGAGTTCTTGTTAGCACCTACAGTACCATCAGCTCCAAGTCCCCAGAACTTGCAGTTTGTTGTTCCCTCTGGTGTTGTAACAAGTGGTGCGCCTGTCTCAAGAGAAAGGTTTGTAACATCATCCACGATACCGATTGTGAATTTCTCTTTCTCAGTGTTCTCATATACTGCTACGATCTGTGCAGGTGTTGTATCTTTGGAACCAAGTCCATAACGTCCTGTAAAGATCTTAACATCGCTGAACTTGCTGTCGCGAAGAGCTGCAACAACATCAAGATACAGAGGCTCGCCAAGAGCTCCTGGCTCTTTTGTTCTGTCAAGAACAGAGATCTGCTTAACTGTATCCGGGATTGCATCGATAAGAGCCTGTGCACAGAATGGTCTGTAAAGACGAACTTTAACAACACCGACTTTCTTGCCAGCTGCCATAAGGTAATCGATGGTCTCCTCGATGGTATCGTTTACGGAACCCATAGCTACGATGATGTGCTCAGCGTCAGCAGCTCCGTAGTAGTTGAACAGTTTGTAGTCTGTTCCGATCTTCTCGTTAACTTTGTCCATGTACTCCTGAACAACTGCCGGAAGAGCGTCATAATATGGATTACATGCCTCTCTTGCCTGGAAGAAGATATCCGGGTTCTGAGCGGAACCTCTCTGACATGGATGGTTCGGGTTCAGAGCACGGTTACGGAACTCTGCGATTGCGTCCATATCTGCCATATCTTTCAGATCTTCATAATCCCATGTCTCGATCTTCTGGATCTCATGAGATGTACGGAATCCGTCGAAGAAGTTGATGAATGGAACTTTTCCTTTGATTGCTGCAAGATGAGCAACCGGTGTAAGGTCCATAACCTCCTGTACAGAAGACTCACAAAGCATTGCACATCCAGTCTGACGACAGGCCATAACGTCGGAATGGTCACCGAAAATACAAAGTGCGTGGGAAGCAAGTGCACGGGCAGATACGTTGATAACTCCCGGAAGCTGCTCACCGGCGATCTTGTAAAGGTTCGGGATCATAAGCAGAAGACCCTGGGAAGCTGTATAAGTTGTAGTCAGGGCACCTGCTGCCAGAGAACCGTGAACGGCACCTGCTGCACCTGCCTCAGACTGCATCTCTGTAACCTGTACTTCCTGTCCAAAGATGTTCTTTCTTCCCTGAGTTGCCCACTCGTCTGTAGCCTCAGCCATTACAGATGAAGGGGTAATCGGGTAAATAGCAGCTACATCAGAAAAAGCGTATGATGCATGAGCGGCTGCATGGTTACCATCCATGGTTTTCATCTTTCTTGCCATTGTTTTTTCCTCCTTAAAGGTTTGTTAAAAAATATATTATTTAGGCTTATGAAGGCCTAAAATTCCATTGGTTATTATATCATAGATTCCCAGTTATGTCCATTTTCTTTCATTGTTTTTTGTATATTATCCTGTACAAACGCCGTTATCTTTTTCACAAATAAAAAAGAGCTGTTCGGAATTTTTCCTCTCCAAACTGCTCTCCTTATCATCTCATACGCTTATCCCAACTCACATCCGGGAATCACTTCTCCTCTTTTCCGAAAAGATCCTTCATGGATTTCCGACGGAGCATTGTCCACAGCTGATCCTGGATCTCCTGAAGCTCATCATGTGCATGGCAGGGAACTCCGTCCTGTCCGTTCCTTGGACACTGATATGTGCCGTTCAGGCACTCAATGATGGACATATCCGGATCGATCGCACTGTATATCTCATATAATGACAGTTCTTCCGGATCTCTCTTCAGCGCGTAACCGCCATGAACTCCGCGGTATCCTTCCACGAGCCCTGCATTCTGAAGCTTCTTCAGTATCTTGTATGCAAAGGGTGCTGTGATCGATTCCCTCTCACAGATCTCGCTGACGCTCAAACGCGGCTCCCACATCAATGCGCGGATAACCCGCATCGCATAATCGCTTTCTCTGGTGATAAACATTTTTAACCTCTCTTCTGTTCAACTAAGCTGCTGATTTATGATAGTTTCCGCATTCCATCCGATCTGCCACGTTCCTGGGTGTTTCTGATGTGCCAGAGAGCCGGATATCCATATCCCCGGAATACTTCATTACCACATACGACAGTATAACCCATTTTTTTATATAATAAAAGGTTATTATTTTCCTGTGATTCATAGTAATCCCCTGTTTTTCCTTTATTTAGCCGAAAAAAGGAAAATACAGCTTGCAAATTTTTCAGTTTACGGTACAATAGGAAACGATTGTAATGCTTTCGTATGTAATTGAAACGATATTTATTTAATGAAAAAAGAGGTATGATATGATTTCAGCAAATAACATCACACTGCGCGTTGGAAAAAAAGCGCTGTTTGAAGACGTTAACATCAAATTTACAGAGGGTAACTGTTATGGATTGATCGGCGCCAACGGCGCAGGAAAATCTACATTCCTCAAAATCCTTTCCGGTCAGCTCGAGCCTACCAAGGGCGACATTGTGATCACCCCCGGTCAGAGACTTTCTTTCCTGCAGCAGGATCACTTCAAATATGATGCTTATCCGGTTCTGGATACTGTCATCATGGGTAATGAAAGACTCTATCAGATCATGAAAGAGAAAGAAGCCATTTACGCAAAGGAAGATTTCACAGACGAAGATGGCATCCGTGCCAGTGAGCTTGAGGGTGAGTTTGCAGAAATGAACGGATGGGAAGCAGAGTCCGATGCTGCTACTCTTCTCAACGGTCTCGGCGTCGACACCGAGTTCCACTATACACAGATGGCAGACCTTACCGGTAGTATGAAGGTCAAGGTTCTTCTTGCACAGGCTCTTTTCGGAAATCCTGATATCCTTCTTCTTGATGAGCCGACCAACCACCTGGATCTTCCTGCTATCGAATGGCTGGAGGAGTTCCTGATCAATTTTGACAATACAGTTATCGTAGTATCCCATGACCGTTATTTTCTGAACAAGGTCTGCACACATACTGCTGATATCGATTATGGCAAGATCCAGCTTTATGCCGGAAACTACGACTTCTGGTTTGAATCCAGCCAGCTTCTGATCAAGCAGATGAAAGAGGCCAACAAAAAGAAAGAGGAGAAGATCAAAGAGCTCCAGGAGTTCATCTCCCGTTTCAGCGCCAATGCTTCCAAATCCAAGCAGGCGACTTCCAGAAAGCGTGCCCTGGAAAAGATCCAGCTGGATGACATGCGTCCTTCCAGCCGTAAATATCCATACATCGACTTCCGCCCGAACCGTGAGATCGGAAACGAGGTCCTCATGGTGGAAAATCTGTCCAAGACCATTGATGGAGTAAAGGTTCTGGACAACATTTCCTTCACTCTTGGTCGTGAAGATAAGGTTGCCTTTGTGGGCGCCAACGAGCAGGCCATCACAACCTTCTTCAAGATCCTTACAGGTGAAATGGAGCCGGATGAAGGAAATTACAAATGGGGCGTTACCACTTCCCAGGCATATTTCCCGAAGGATAACACACAGGAATTCGATAACGACCTTACTATCACCGACTGGCTGACACAGTACTCCGAGATCAAGGACGCAACCTACGTCCGTGGATTCCTTGGCCGTATGCTTTTCCCTGGTGAGGATGGTGTAAAACGTGTCCGTGTTCTTTCCGGTGGTGAAAAAGTTCGCTGTCTTCTTTCCAAGATGATGATCTCCGGTGCCAATATCCTGATCCTGGATGAGCCAACCAACCATCTGGATATGGAGTCTATCACAGCACTGAACAACGGACTGATCAAATTCCCGGGAGTGATCCTTTTCACCTCACACGATCACCAGTTTGTACAGACAACTGCAAACCGCATCATGGAGATCCTTCCTAACGGCAAGCTGGTAGACAAGATCACCACTTACGACGAGTATCTTGCCAGCGACGAAATGGCCAAGAAGCGTCACGTATTCCAGGTTAACGAAGAGGACGCACAGGATAACTAAATCCCATGCTTCTGTAACAAAAAATCTCCCCTGCTTCCGCCTTTACAGGCAGTCAGGGGAGTTTTTTTATCTGTTTTATATGCGCTTACTCCATGGTGATCGGAGCAAGCTTGCCCTGTGTTACATCCAGAAGATCTTTAAGCGGTACCTTCAGGGTAAGGCCTACTCTTCCACCACTTACATAGATCTCATCAAAGTTTTCGGCAGACTGGTCAAACACCACCGGATAATTTTTTTTCATTCCAAGAGGGCTGCAGCCTCCGCGGATATAGCCCGTGATCTTTGTAAGATCCTTTACATGGATCATATCTACTGTTTTTTCGCCTACAGACTTTGCGGCTGCCTTACGGTCCACCTCTTTCTCGATCGGAACTACAAACACATAGTAGCCGCCGCTTTTCCCTTCCATGACCAGGGTCTTAAAGGACTGATCATGAGGGGCTCCTGTGATGTCTGCACAGTGGATCCCATCTATGAACTCTCCACAGTCATATGCGATTGCTTCATATTTTACTTTTTTTCGATCCAGCATTCTCATCGCGTTTGTTTTGGCTTCTTTTCCCATTTCTGTCACTCCTCGGATTTTTCTCAGTTGTCTTTCCACTCATCAAGCTCATCCAGATCCTCATCATTCATCAGATCCGGGTCATTCCTGTAATTTCCATATTCTTCCTGCTCATCAAAATCCGCCATATTTTCAATATCCATCCGGCGTCTTTTCTGCTGCAGTTTTTCAAAATCTTCATAGCTATCCCTGTTTTCCGACTCATCAAAACGATCATAGTCTTCATGATCCTCCGGATCTGCATAGCGGGATCTGCTTCCCGTTCCTGCATTCCTTCGTTCCCTGGTGCTGCTGCTCTGGCTGTATCTGCGGCCTCTTCTGTCATCCGAAGCATAATTTCTGTCGGAGGTTCTGTTTCTGCCGGAGGTTCCGGAAGTGCTTCTTCTTTCAGTGGAACTGCCTTTGCTGTTTCTTTCGCTTCCGGATCTTTTTCGGCTGTCTGCATAATTTCTTTCTCGTCTGTCAGAGTTGCGTCCTTCTCTGTCAGATGGTCTGCGGGAACGTCTTTCACCCCGGCTTTCCCGGTCATCGTTTGCCCGGTTTTCGTATGTATATCTGTGATCGTCCCTGTTACGGTCAGAGGTGTATTCACGACTGTTTCCTCTACGGTCCCTTCCTGCCGGCTTCCTGGTCTCCTCCGGCAGAGTTCCATCGTCGTCATCCTCTTCTTCGTCATCTTCCTCATCGTATCGGTCTTTGTTGATGGCGAACTGGATCAGCATACCAAGGATCGCAATTCCCGCTGCCATACCGACGCCATATGGAAACTGCGCCAGCCCTGCGATCTTTGCAATGGATAATCCTGCCAGAACACCACCCAGTATACTGGTTCCGACAATGATCACTCCTTTCGCATAACGCATAGCAAGTACTCCCAGTCCCACGCCGATAAGGATGCACAGGAAAAAAGAAAAAGAACTGGTCGGATGGACCAGATAGATACTCAATGTTATTCCGATACCAAATCCCAGTACAAAGATTCCTGCCCTGTAGATCAGAAACGAAACAACAGCCAGTACGATCCCCAGTCCCGCCATGGCACCTGCGATCACCATTTTATCCTGAACACCGGACATATAGGTTACACCAAAGCCGGCGCCTGCTCCGATGATAAATCCAAAGATCATCATCCAGAACCGGAGGATACGATATCCCAGGATACAGTTCAAAAGCCCGAAAACGCAGAGCACTCCATATACGATCACCATCAGCTGGCTGATCTGTTCCATACCTCCTGCTCTCTGCAGTATGTCAAATCCTCTTGACAACATATCCATATTCATAACTTACTCCTCTCTTTCCAAAACCTCCGGAAATCTTCCCGAAGATGTTTCAGAAAATAAAATATATGGTATAAAAATTATCCATCACTCCATAATGATACTCCACCTGACCAAGTCCGTGAAGTTTCATATAATACTGTGCCACATTCTGTACCACGCCATCATCCAGCAGTTCCTGACAGGCTTCGGAAAAAGCTTCCTGACTGCCAAACTTGAAACGCACTACAGCCGCACCATTATCCAGTCTCATCTTACAATAATCATATATGTCCTGCCAGCTGTAATCTTCAAAGTACCCCTGGTTCAGCACATAAAAATCCAGATCCTTCGCAGTACATGCCGGAACTGTCAGTTCTTCCGATGGTGTATAGGTTTTTTCATATTCTTCCGGGAAAGGGCAGAGATAATCGTAAATGATCGTCTTATGTTCTTCCAGCTGTGCAGCATCTCCATTTAAAAAATCCGGCTGATCCCCATTGGTAGCATCTACATAATAATACTCCTGGCCTATTTTTACAATATCCCATGCATGACCCTCTGTACTTCCTTTTGTGCTTCCGTCCACATAAATACAGGGAATATCCAGCCTTTCCAGAAGATACTGGACAGCTCCTGCATATCCGGCACAGACTGCAGATTTTTTCCAGAAAACACCTGCTATGCTCTGATCATCCTCCCCAGTCTGATACTGGGTATGGTCAATAACATACGTATAAACAATGCGTACCTTCTCGTAATCACCGGCATCCTCCGGGATCAGGGCTCTGACCTCCTGAAAGCTCTGCTCCATGGCCGTCTGTATCTCATCGATCTCGCTGTCTGTATAAGTATAGCCCGGAGTAAAAACGCAGTAATCACTGTCTGAATACGTAGTTTTGTAGATTTTTTCACGATTGTGGACCCAGAATATCTCCGGGTGGTCTTTCAATACTGCATGATAGCTTCTGTCAATACTGTCATCATCGGAGATCGTCAGATAAAACTCCTTTTCCCGGGCACGGATTCCTTTCAGCAGCTCCCGATATACTCTCTGCTCTTCTTCCGTAAGCTGTTTGAAATAATATTCCTGATGCCCTTCTTCGCTCTGGGCAACCTCCATCTGACGCAGTTCCTCTACTTCCTTTGGTTCGCCTGAAATAATGCTCTTTGCTATGGAGCGGATCTGACCCAGTGCCCCTGCCGAAGTGCTAAAGGGCTGAAGGATCACTGCAGCTGTAAGCACTGCGGCTGCCATGGGGCAGAAATTTCTTTTTTTCATAATATCATGTCCTATGTCTGAAGCAGCGATTGTAAGAAAGGGCAGCCTCCCGTGGGAGACTGCCCTTATCTTCAATCGCTGTCCCTTAGTTTTCCATTTCCAGTGTTTCTACATCATCATCAAATGTATCCACTGCATCGTCCATGGTCTCCTGATCCAGAGTCAGCGTCTCAACTTCATCTTCTTCCTCATCCTCCTGCAAAGCCTTATTCTTAAAATCTGCAAGAAGGTCACTGGAAACAGTATCACCGGATGCCAGTGCATCCTTCAGTGCATCAGATCTAACCACATCCGTGAGGAGCTTTTCTGCACTCTCCTCTGTCAGAACATCATTCTCTGTAGCTGTGGTCTTATTTTCCTCCGCTGTTGTATCCTGATAGAAGGATGGCTTTCTGATATAACGGAAGCTTGCACTGTATGCCTCACCAACCGTTACACCATTCTTGCTTGAGGAACAATGTACTGCAATCCAGTCGCCGGAATCCGTCTTTCCGCACAGGATACCAACGTGGTTGTTGCTTCCTGCTTCCGGTCCTCTCTGGAATACCAGATCTCCTGGCTGTGCATCTGCTTCGCTGACAACACCGGCCTTCTCCCATTGGTCAGAGGTTCCGTCTCCAACTGCTGCCTGCATTCCCTGATCCTTATATCCATTGATCACTGCCCAGGTAACAAAGCCGCTGCAGTCCAGACCATATGCACGGAGCGTACCGGAGCTTCTGCTACCGTCTGCTGATACCTTCTCAACGGAGCCCCAACTTGGATCTTCTCCGATCACCGTAGATTTGCCGCCCCAGAAATATCCGACCTTGCCAACCAGTGAATACGCTGCGGTGATAACATCTACACGATCCTCAGAAACATTGTCTCCCACGCTTTCACGGACAAAGCCTTTGGATGCGGTAACTACCGCACAGAGAAGCTTACAGTCTGTTTCCACATATTTCTTAAGGACGCTTCTGTCTTTCTTTGCAATATTGTTCTTCTTGATGTAGTAGTTGATCTTGCGATTTCCGTAGGATATCTTGGTAATATCCTGCTTGTCCCTGACGATGGGGTTCATCTCCGCAAAGATCCTTGCCAGATCATCCTTGCAGGATGCATCCAATGTAAATGACGTTGCTCCTGCTTTGCTCTTTTCGTAAATATAAACAGCAAGGATATCCTGCCAGTTTCTTACCAGAAGTGTATTCTCCGTATCGGTAAGCTTGTTCTTCTCTTTATATTCTCTTTCGATCTCTTCCATTACAGAAGCAAAATCATCAGAGAAGGACAGATGATAATTGCTCTTAAGACTATCCAGATAAAAATCCTTGCCCGCATGGAGATTGGATACCATATTTGTCACATAAACAGGATCTCCGATCTGTGTTGCTGTGGCGTTATTTCCATCTGTGATCTCTGTATTCTTGTTATCTTCCGTGCTGCTATCATCTTTTTTGTTATCTTTTTTGTTATCACTGTCGTTCTTGTCGACAGCTGCAAGCTTGGCTTCTGCCTCAGTCAGGATCTTATAATTCGTAACCTTGGCCTTTTCTGTATTAGACAGTGCCTCATAAGCTGCA
This sequence comes from Blautia sp. MSK.18.38, assembly GCF_024460535.1. Classification (NCBI taxonomy): domain Bacteria; kingdom Bacillati; phylum Bacillota; class Clostridia; order Lachnospirales; family Lachnospiraceae; genus Blautia; species Blautia sp. MSK.18.38. The sequence continues at coordinate 27,855 of NZ_JANFYP010000023.1, forward strand.
CGTACGCTATCTATCTCCGCTTTATCTGCTGCTGTGATCGTTCTGCCTGCCAGTGCTTTGATCTTCCGGATCACCGCCTGTACCTTTGCAGAGTCATCCCTGGCCGGTGTTGCCGTCGGTGCAGGTGTTGCGGTTGGCTCCGGCGTTGCCGTTGGTGCAGGTGTCGCTGTCGGTTCCGGTGTTGCCGTTGGTGCAGGTGTCGCTGTCGGCTCCGGTGTTCCCGTCGGCGCAGGTGTTGCAGTTGGCTCCGGTGTTTCCGTCGGCGCAGGTGCCGGTGTATCTGTTGGCTCCGGCGCTGTAGTTGGTTCCGGTTCCGGTGCAGCAGTTATTTCCGGTTCCGGTGCAGCTGTCGGCACCGGTTCTGCCGGAACTTCTGGTTCCGGTTCACTTACCTCGCTCCCGTCTCCTGAAACACCTTCCTCAGCAACAACATTATCTGCTTCCTCGGCGGCTTTTACTCCGGTTGGAATTGCCAGTACCATAGCTGATAACATCGTGATGCAAAAAAACTTATTCAGGTACTTGTTCTTCATATTTATTAAGATGCTCCCTTCTTTCCTTGAACATCCCTTTACTTCCCCTATAATAAAGGTCTGCCTTAAACCGTTTGATAACTTAAAGTTTAATTCAATTTATTTTAGCATACGAAAATCGTGAAATCAACTGTTCTGGTAGGATATCTCCTTCAATTCATCTATTTTTCACTTTTTATTCACATTTTTGTAAGATTTTTTAGAGTTTACCATAACGTGAAAAAGCCACAGTGCTCTCACACACTGCGGCTTTTTATATACTGTCAGACAGTCACTGCCGGCTGTCCACCCATATGAAACTGTTTTCTGACACAGAGCTGAAAAATCCCCTGTACAACCTGATAGCACACCCGAAGGATAAAACGGATGTCATCGGCAATGCACCGCGGGCTTTCCAGATAATATGCATGACGCTCACGGATATATTCCACAAGTTCCTCAAAGCTTTCAAACTGCTTCGCTTCTTCCAGCTGGCTGTCTGCTGCGCCGCTGAGGATACATTCTCTCAGGCGGTTCTTCAGCTCAGCTTCATAAGAATTATGTGCTGCAAGATTTCCTTTGTATGTTTTGTTATGAGGAAAAGTAAAATAATCAGCCATATAATGCATGACCTCACCGAATCTTCTCCAGTATACTCTGGCATTCTCTTCCTCCGGGTTCTTCTCGACAAGCGCCCTCATCTTATTCTGGAGGTGATCGAATGTTCCGAAAAACTCATGTCTGGTGGTGAGAAACGATGGTTTCAGATCAGGCATGATATTGCCCAGGCAAAACGCTTTTCTGTGCTGCTGGAGACTGTACACCTCAGACATCTGGTCAGCCAGGTATCTGCCTAACAGTATATGTGATTTTTTACGCAATTTTTTCCCTCTTCCTTCTTTCCTGATCCAGATCCTGACCGGTCAACAGTAATTTGGTTCCGCCCGGTCCTCTTCTGGGATCCATAAATCATCCGTTTACCGGAACCAACTTTACTATAGCACTGTTTTTTCAAATAATCAAATAAAGATTATGTAAATTTAATCCAGATCAAAAAGCTGCCGCTGCTTCAGATCAATAGATGCCCAGACGGTACTTGTCTTCGGTTCTCCGTAAAGATAAACCGTGCTGGAAACCTGAGCCCAGACTTTGCAGCTTTTGCGGTAATCCTGTGTACCGTCCTCCTCCGTCTTTCTCAGATATGTCTCGATCCCCGGAACTGTAAGACTGTAGGCAGTGTTCTGAACATTATGGAATTTTCCATCTGCACTGCAATATAACGGCTCATTCTCTTTCCCATAGGGGATCAGGCTTCCGATTTTTTCTGTGGCATGCAGGGCAAACCTAACGTCCACCCTATTTTCGCTTAATTCGTACACATTCAACACAATCAGCGCAATTATTTGTTTTTTACATAAAATAACACATGTAGCAAATTTTATCAAAAAACATCAGAATATACAAGCAAAAAACTGTTCTGCAATCCTGTGTTGAATTGCAGAACAGTTTTTATCAGTTCAAGCGAACACGCGCGATCCGTATTCAGTTAAATTCCATACACCTCTTTATTATATTTTTCAATCTCGTCATCAATAATTGAATCTACATGAGGGAACAGACAACCGGGACCTCCATAGGTAATACATGGAATGAAATGTCCGTGTGGTGCATACTCCTCACATGCTCTTCTGACCTCCTTGCGGATCTCTTCTTCTGTGGAATCCACTCGGTCTACGATCGAAGCATCGATTCCGCCCATAAGTGTCATTCTTCCGTTCAGCTGTTTCTGGAGCTTCGGAATATCATTCTGCGGAAGTGTTCCCTGCCAGATGTCAATCCCAAGATCAACCATATCCTCTATGATCGGTTCCATGAAGGAATCTGCGTGATGCATGATGATCACTCCATGGTCTTTCATATATTTATAGGATCTTTCATACTGTGGTTTGATAAATTCTCTCCATGTGTCCGGACTGATGAACAGGGACTGCTTGGAACCCCAGTCATCATGGGAAAGGATGATATCCGGGTGGAGATTATCAACGATCAGCTTTGTAAGCTGGAAACGGTACTCCCCAATGGCATTGCAGAGATCCATCATATCCTCCGGCTCAAGAAGGAAGTTCACCAGCATATCCTCAAATCCCATCAGGAAGTGAAGCCTCTCAAAAACACCTGTAGGCATAAATGCCATGAAAAGGCTTCCTGAATCCTTTATCTCCTGTGCCTTCTGTTTAAATGGTTCCCATAAAGCCGGATCCGAGCACTGACCGACAATATCCGGAATCACCAGCTGCTCTTTCCATTCTGTGATATCATCAATGACCTTGTTGTCCTCTGTTACATGTGGCATTGCAGCCAGCTGTTCCTGGGGCCAGAGGATCTCAGTTCCGAAAAGATCCTTCATAGGCTCCATACCACGGTGACGGTTTCCACGCACATAATTATTTGCCGGGTTCGGCGGGTAAAAGGTCGCACCCTCATACTGTCTCAGAAGTCGTTCTGGCCTGCCGTCCTTTTTTATCGTTTCAAGTAAAATCTCCGATGCTTTCAACATAATGCTTCCTCCTTTATTATCCTGTGATCTTTCAAAATACCCGATCACTTATCTTTATGATCTTGCGTCAATCTCAGCCTGATACTGAAGAACCTTTTCCTTTGTGATCTTAAATCCAAACACCAGAAGTAGAAGACCTGCCAGACAGAAAATAGCCGGAACAAGTGCAAAGGAAATCGTCATTCCCTGACGGGCCGTTCCCTCAAGAACAACTCCGGATTTCCAGCCTACCGCCACAAGACAGGCGCTGAGGATCGTTCCTCTTAAGAATACGGCAATCTTCAGCGGAAGATTCTGTAATCCCATAATCCATCCGGATGCATCTTTTCCGCTCTTCCATGTTGCATACACTACAGTGTCCGCATAAAGTGCAGGTGAAGCTGCAAAAGCCATACCATAGAAGAACTGGGCAAGTGTCATAAGGGCGATCACTGTCATTGCATTTCCATAGAAAATATATACAAGGAACAGTGATACTGCCATTCCTGCATAAGCAATGATCATAGTTGTACGGGACGATATTGCTTTTGCAATGTATCTCATGGAAAAAGCTCCGATGATGGCACCGATGGCAACACAGAGAAGATAAGTGGTCATCAGTCCCGGATTTCCCATTGCATCCCTGAAATAGTAAATAGCAGATGCTGCTGTTACAAATTTCACACACCATTTTGCAAGGTCTGCCAGCATCAGGACCATAAGAGGCGGATTCTGAAACAGGGAAGCAAACATCTCTCTGATCGTGATCTTTGTTTTGTCATTTTTCTTTCCTGCGGTTTCCGTTTCAATCTCTTCATAGCCTTCCGTCATCTTGAAATGGGCGAAATAGGTTACGACCATCAGAATACCCAGGCAGAAAGCTGCTGCTGCAAATTTATTTTTCTCACCGACATATCCGGCAAGAAGTGTTGCAAATGGAAGACCCATATAGGAAAACAACAGACCGCCTATGTTATTCCAGGTTGCCCTGGAGGATGCAAGCGTTGCTTTGTCTTCCGGTGTTTTACCAACAATACTGATCAGGGTTGCATTGGCAACATAGCTGAAATTCCATGCCACATGAGATGCGATGGATGCGGCAATGATCACCACTGCCGAAAGCCATTCATTATCACTGACACGTATGAACATGAATGCGTACAGAAACGGCACCATCCACGGAACCATGATCAGCCAGGAACGATAACGCCCCCATTTCTTTGCTTTTGTGCCATTGATGATTCCTCCGTAAAGCCAGGACAGACAGGCATCAACAATGGTAAATACGGAATTGATCACACCAGCCACACCAGCTGCAAAGCCTGCCAGATCCGTCAGAAATGTCATAAAGTAAAATGTCTCGATATTACTCATAAGAACAAATCCGGCATCACCAACACCAAAGAAATATTTCAGGGCATTTGTAAGACCCTTTTTCTGTTTCGGATCTTGTTTCGGTATTTCATTTTTACTCATTTTCTTTCCCCCTTCGCTGTTTTTTGTGGGACCGGCCATTTCCACAACTTCACGTTACCTTTGATGGTTATAGTATAGTTGTTTTTTTCTTGTTCGTAAATCCGCACACTTCTTCATTCTTTCTCCAATGCTTCATACTTTTTGTACAGTTATTATTGTAAATATGCACAAATAATTCCCTCTCCGTTTTCTTTTTATTTTCCGTCTAATATGTTATAATTTCCTATAAATACAAGGCTTTTATGAATTGGAGGAAATATTTTGAACAAAAGAGAGCATTTCGTGAATAGCCCGCATACAGGCTTCCATCTTAATCTCCAGATCATTGCTGACGATTTTGCGGAGAAAAAAGAGGATGTTTCCATCCTCTGCCGTGAAGACCCCCTGACGCTGGATGGTCTTCGCATATATCAGGCAGGAGCCCTGCTGAAGCCATGCTACCTTTATCTTGTCTTCGGCAATTCTCTTTCCGAAAGCTTCCTGCGATACCAGAACATCGCATTTGTAGTGGTGGGCTCCGGTGATCTTTCATGCTTTTCCGAAAGCTGCAGGATCCTTCACATTAAGGGAACCCTTTCTTTTTCTGAGGTCTTCAACCAAATACAGCAGACCTTTGACAGATATTCTGACTGGGACAGTAAACTCCAGCTTGCACTTGGAAGTATCGATCCGCTGAATGAGATGCTGGAAGCCAGTCTGGATATATTTCATAATCCGGTTTTTGCCCACGACACCAACTTTTATATCCTTTCTTCTCCCCGGCACGTAACCGGTATGTCCGAATGGGTCCATGACCAGCGTACAGGAAGACTCATCGCACCTTTAAGCCTGATTCAGGATTTCAAGCTTGACGCCGAATACCAGCGCACACTTATCACCCACGGCGCCAATATTTATTCCGAAGAGCTCCGCGGTTACCGTATCCTCTACATGAATCTCTGGGTCAGCGGCAATTATCAGGGCCGGCTTTGTGTGGATGAGCTCCAGACGGAGATACAGCCCGGACATTTTTCTGCTCTTGAGTATCTTGGCTCCTTTATCGAGCTGTGCATCCGTCGGCACAATCTGTTCCAAATTTCAATGGGAAATGACTCCCGGCAGTTTTTCACGGAGTATCTTTCCGGAAAGCTCACAGAACTACAGGCAGTTACCGATCAGATCCAGTATCTGAACTGGAATCGCCATGACCGGTATCTTGTACTTCGTCTGGAAACCCAGCAGCAGGATGACCGTATGCACTCTTCCATCGCCACACTGGGACACATTGAAGCCCAGATCCCGGAAGGTCTGGCCTTTACCTATCAGCAGGGAATCGTTGTGATCGTTAATCTGTCCTTTAAGCACTCTGTATCTTCCGATGTTATCAGTTCACTTGCGATCATCCTGCGCGAAGGGCTTTTTAAAATGGGAGTAAGCTCTGAATTTCGTGATTTTCTCCTGATCCCTCAGGGATATATTCAGGCTGTTTCCGCCTTGCGCCTGGGCAAAAAAAGTCAGAGCATGGCCTGGTGCTATCATTTTGATGCTTATCTTCTGGAATATATGCTTTCCCAGATCAGCCATCAGATCAGTCCCGAGCTTCTGGTCTCTTCACGGCTGGATGCACTGCAGAATTATGACCGAAAAAACAATACTGAGCTGTATCACACACTCAAGGTCTATCTGGAGCATGAACGCAATTCTCTTCAGACAGCCCGTGAGCTTTTTATACATAGAAGTTCCCTGACCTACCGTCTGGAGCGCATCCAGAAACTCACAAAGGTTGATCTGGATAATCCGAAAGACCGGCTTCTTCTGCAGCTCTGCTTTCTTCTGCAGGAAAAGGACCAGACTGTCACCTGACAACCTGGTCCTTTTTTCTGCTTATATCTGTAAAAACTCCAATCCGAAATAATGTTCCATCCATAGCCTGATGGTTTCTTCCGAATCGCTTATTTTCGTTTCAATGGATCCATCTTCCTTCTGGATTGTAAGAACATCCCCGGTCAGCGCAACACTTCCTTCCGGTCTGCAGATGCTCACCACTCTTTTTCTGGTAATTAATACATCTGGAGATTTTGCACAATAGAAATTCAGCAGTTCAAAATCTGCTTCTACTGTAGGAGTCTGTGAAAATCTGAGTATTGGCAGATATTTTTCTTCTTTCCTTCGTTCAACAAGTATCTCTCCGTTTGTATTTCCCGGCTTCATGTTAACACGGTACCATCCGTTTTTTTCTCTGTGGATACCATCCTTCATAAGAACCGGCTTCTTGGGTCCGGGACCTCCGTATCCTACATCACAGTAATAGCTTCCTTCCTCAAAAATAACAAGGGTTGCCCGGTGCAGGACCGGCGGAAGCTCTTCCCGGTTCCACAATATCCTTACCGCCACAGGGATCACACGGAAATCCAAAGCTTTCAGAAGCTCATAAAACAATTTATTCAGCTCGAAGCAATATCCGCCTCGTTTTCTGACAATGATCTTCTCATAAATATCTTCCGACCTCAGAGAAGGAATCCTTCCCTCGTCAAAAACTTCCAGATTTTCAAAGGGAATACTGCAAAGATGAAGGTCCATTATCTTTTCCAGACATTTTTTATCTGTTCTTAATTCACCCTCATATCCGATCCTGTTCAGATATGCCTCCCGTTCTCTGTCATTCATTTTTTCACTCCTGTTCTATTCAAGAAGATAACAGCTGGTATAGGCGATCGTACAGGGACCATAATAGTATTCCAGACCATTTGCCTGGCATACCTGTGTTACCAGCATTCCATAGGCTTCCATCGAAGAAAATGCCTGTTCGGGGAAACGGCATGGAGCATCCGGATATGTACACGTTTTACATTTTGTACAGCACCCGGCCCCTATGGGGAGCATGCCCGGCCATCTTTCTCTGAGCATTTTTTCAAATTCATAAAAATTCTGTTTATGAACCGCTTCGGTCTCCATCATCGTCTCTCCGTCCAAAGGATCCTCCAGTTTCCCCACTGTCTGGACAATAATGCCTTCCCTGTACTTTTCTATCTTTTTTCTGCATACTTCAAGATCTCCGCATCCGGGAGGACAGCTCCAGCGTTTTGCATACATATGGCAGGTATTATTTTTGCACATTTCCCTTACCTCCGGCATAAGCTGGATCGAATCGCTCTTCAGAAGTGCTACATGAGAAAATCCTGCCTTTTTTCCCATCTCTTCCAGTTCTTTTATATTAAGCATATCCATTCTCCTCGCATTACGGAAAGCATAAGCCATCCACAAAACAGTCCTGGAACTCCGGCGAAGCTGCCAGCTCCACAAAATCCATATTTTTGACAGTTCGATCCATTTCTTTTCTTTCCTCTTCATTCAGGAGTGCGATCCTGGCACCTTCGCCTGCCGCATTTCCCACCGGCTGTATCCTGGGCAGCAGCTCAGCCGGGAACATCCCGATCGCCGCCGCACTTTCCGGATTCATGTAATTGCCGAATGCACCGGCAAGATAGACCCGTTTAATATCCTTTTCTGTGATCTCCAGTCTTTTCATAAGAAGAAAAATTCCTGCTGCGATAGCCGCTTTTGCCAGCTGCACCTCTCCGATATCCTTCTGTGTCAGATAAACGCCCCTGTCATTTCCCGACTTTTCCGGAGGTACCAGCACAAACACTCCCGCCTTTTCCTGGCCGCTTTCCAGATGACCACTTTCATCAATAAAGCCAGCCAGGTACAGCTGTGCCACAAGATCGATCAGACCTGAACCGCATAAGCCTGCCGGAGCCTTATTTCCTATAGTCGTGTATTCCCATTTTCCATCTTTGTATACTACATGATCTACTGCTCCTGCTCCTCCGCGCATCCCGCACTCGATCTTTGCACCTTCAAATGCCGGACCGGCAGCTGTTGAACAGCAGGCTAATCTCGTTTTATTTCCAAGGACCATCTCCCCGTTCGTTCCAATATCGATCATAAGGCTGATCTCGTTCTGCTGATCCTGTCTGAGCGCCAAAATGCAGCCACAGGTATCTGCCCCTACATACCCGGCTATATCAGGCAGCATAAGCAGCTGCCCCTTTCTGTGGATATGGAGCCCATATTGCTCTGCATTCAGTGTAAGCCCCTGACTGATCGCCGGATTATACGGTGCATGGACCAGCGATGCCGGAGAAATCCCAAGAAAAAGATGATGCATGCAGGTATTTCCTACCACAGATACCTGACAGATATCTAATGTGCTTCTTCCTGCTTCCTCTGCCAGTTCCTGGAGCATTTCATCAACCGCATTCCGTATGCAGCCGGTCAGCTGCTCTACGCCATGCTCCAGAGCATGATCCGCCCGCATGATCACATCTGCGCCATACTGAGTCTGTGGGTTCATTCTGCTCTTGAGAGCCAGCTGCTTCCCGGTCAATGCATCCATAAGATAGCCGACCACCGTCGTGGTACCTATATCAAAAGCCGCAAAACAGATTTTTTTCTCTTCTCTGCTGATATCCAGGATCTCATTTCCTGCACAGATCACATACCATTCTTCTGCTTCTTTTCTGCAGCCGTAAAGCTTCGATGCAATTTCAGTATCAGGCAGAACAGGTTTTTCCACATCCAGCTGTTCTGTCAGCCGCTCCCATTCAGAGCGGTTGTCTCCTGTCTCCGGTTTCTTAAGAATCACTTTTTTCTGTTTCAGATCAGGCCTGAACGCAACCGGTCTCTGCATTCCTTCTGTAAGGATCTCCTCTTCCTGGCATCCGGACAATGTATCTACTTCAAGGTCACTATGGATTTCCGTCTGACATGCAAGCACCATGTGATCTTCTATTTTAACACGACATTTCCCGCACTTTCCCCGGCCTCCGCAGGGTGCATCAGGAACCAGCTTTGCTTTTCTTTCCGCCTCAAGGATCCTGGTACCCGGTTCCACCAGGATCTCCTTTTCCTCCCTGATAAATTTTATTCGGTACATTTTCATCCCTCCGATGGTCACTGTAAAGCAAAAGCCGCTCTGCCGTCTATGCCATGCACAGACAATACAGAGCGGCCCGTTTTATTTTCCCTTATGCTGCCAAAGCTTTTGCAAGAACTGCTGCGCTTGCTGCATCTTCTGAATATCCATCTGCGCCGATCTCATCTGCAAACTCCTTCGTGATCGGTGCTCCTCCAACCATGATCTTAACATTGCTTCTGAAATCTTCCGCATTAAGTGCTGCAACTGTATCTTTCAGAGCCGGCATTGTAGTTGTGAGCAGCGCTGAAAGTGCAATTACCTTAACATCCGGATTTTCTTTGTAACATTCAATAACCTTCGATGCAGGTACATCAACACCGAGATCAATAACTTCAAAGCCGGCACTTTCGATCATCATCGCAACAAGATTCTTTCCGATATCATGAAGATCTCCTGCTACAGTAGCGATGATAAGTTTTCCCATACTTCCTGTAGCGCCGGATGCAAGATGTGGTTTCAGAACCTCAACACCCTTTTTCATTGCACGGGCTGCTACCAGCATTTCCGGAACAAAGATTTCTCCGTTCTTAAATCTTTCACCTACAACAGCCATTGCATCGATCATGCTGTTAAGAATCTCTGTTGCCTCACAGCCTTCATCAAGAGCTGACTGTACAGCTGCACCTACAAGTTTTGCTTTTCCTTTTTCTACCAATTCTGCTACTTCTGTGATTTTTGACATAATCAAACACCTCCGCTTTTTATCCGCATTCCGCATATGCGTTTTATTTATTTTTTTACAGGTCCGATCAGACCTTCTCTGTATGCTCCGATGTATTCCATACAGTAATCATCCAGACCAAGCAATGCCTCTGTTGCATATACAAGTCCAAGCATATCTCTGTTTGTAGGATCCATGATCGCACTGTCAAGGCCGGCATTCATTGCAAGTACCACAAATCCGAAATTGATAAGCTTACGTACCGGCAGATTGAAGGAAATGTTGCTGATCGCCGCTGTAATGTGGATCATTGGATACTGTTTACGGACACTTGAAATTACTTCCACGTTCATCGCAATACCATCTTCAGATGTACAGAGCATCTCAACCAATGGATCAATATGGATACGATCCGGTGAAATTCCGTACTCTTTCGCTTTTGCCATGATCTTGTCAAATACCTTCAGCCTGTCTTCCGCACTTTTGGGGATACCTGTATCATCGCTTAGAAGTGCGATAACCTGCCACCCTTTATTTTCAGGCTGTGCCATAAGAGGAAAAATCTTATCGATCTTATCCCCTTCACCGGATACAGAGTTAAAAATACCCGGTTTTCTGCAGAATTTGTAAGCTTCTGTAAGAACATCTGCGCTGGGACTGTCTACGGAAATCGGAAGATCTGTCACTTCCTGAATACAGTCGATCATCCATTTCAAGGTTTCTACTTCTTCTGCTTCCGGAACAGATGCGCAACAATCGATATAGCTTGCTCCTGAGTTTGCCTGAGCAAGTGCCCGCTGCTTGATGAATTCTGCATCTCTGTTTGCGATCGCCTCCGCCACAGAGGGGATGGATCCATTGATTTTTTCACCTATGATTATCATACTATTTATCCTCCCGTTAACATATTCTGGCCTGCATCAAGAATTGTTACTGTCCATTCCGTTCTCAGTAACACGCTACGCAGAATATTACCAATGAACAGTAACCAAGAATTCTTATTTCAGTTCCATGTCTTTTATATAATGATTGTATCAAAATAAATGCAAAAAACCAGCCGCATTTCATACCATAAACATTGCATTTATTCCTACATTTTGTAGGAATGTTTTTTAGGAAAGACCTTCGTAAGCAGCAATCTAAAATAAGCCCATAAATCATAGCTTTGTCTACGATTTATGAGCTTATGCTAACACTTATTTCATATTCCTTAAATTTCCCTGAAATCCGGTGTCCCGTACAGATCATACGGAGTACTCTGGTATACGTAATAATTCAACCAGTTCGTATACAGGTTGTTGGCATGGGCCCTCCAGGTGAGGAGTGGTTTGTTGTTTGGATCGTCATCTTTGTAATAGTTCTTCGGGATTTCAATAGGCAGACCCTTGGCAAGGTCTCTCTTATATTCGCCATCCAAAGTCACGCGGTCGTATTCCGGATGTCCCATAACAAAGATTTTACGTCCTCCCTCTGCCATTGCAAGGAACAGACCAGCCTCTTCGCTTTCCGCCAGGACCGTAAGGTCTTTGCATGCATGGATATCTGCAATAGGAACTTCTGTGTGTCTGGAATGCGGCGCAAGAAATACATCATCAAAGCCCCGGACCAGCGGGATCTTACGGTTCAGTACCCTGTGCTGGAAAAGTCCGAACATTTTCTTATCCAGAGGTTTTTTCTCCAGGCCATAAAAATGATAAAGACTGGCCTGCGCTGCCCAACAGAGAAAGATCGTGGAAGTCACATGCTTCTCAGTCCAATCCATGATCTCAGTCAGCTCATTCCAGTAATCCACTTCCTCAAAAGGCATCTGCTCTACCGGTGCTCCTGTGATGATCATTCCATCAAATTTACTTTTCTTTATATCGGTGAATGTTTCATAAAACTTGTTCAGATGGCTGAGAGATGTATTCTTGGCTTCATGGCTCTCCACAGCCATAAATGTCACATCCACCTGCAGCGGTGTATTGGAAAGAGAACGCAGAAGCTGCAACTCTGTTTCTTCTTTCAGCGGCATCAGATTCAGGATCAGAATCTGGATCGGACGGATATCCTGGTGCATGGCACGTTTTTCGTCCATTACAAATATATTTTCTCTCTCCAGGATCTCCTTTACCGGAAGATCCCCCTGTGTTTTGATTGGCATTGTTTGCCCTCCTTATATATGAAGCGTCTCTTATAAAGGAGCCGCTCGGCTTTTTTCTTCAGATAAAAAGTATCTCCAGTCTGTACGGCCTTTACTGCACTCCGGCAAGTTTCCGAAAATCTTCTTCTGAAAGGATCGGAATCCCCAGTTCTCTTGCCTTTTTGTTTTTGGATGAATTGGACTGGATGTCGTTATTGATCAGATAATTGGTCTTTTTGGTAACTGAACCGGTAACCTTGCCTCCCAGGGATTCGATCAGCTCTTTGGCCTCACTTCGATTTCCAAAGTGCACCAGACTTCCTGTGATCACAAAATTCATTCCTTCAAAGATCTGTTCCTGTTTGGGACTGTCCTCCTGAATATGAAGAAATCTCATCAGATGATCCAGGCGGCGATTATTATCCTCATCCCTAAAATAAGCTACCAGATTTCCGGCAATGACCGGCCCGATGGTATCAATATCACTGACCTCTTCCAGACTGGCATGACGTATCCTGTCCAGATCATTGTCAAAATGACGGCAGATCACCTTTGCATTAGCCAAACCGATATTTGCGATCCCAAGACTGTAGATCACCCTTGGAAGTGTAGTCTCTTTCGCCCGTTCCAGACTTTCCATAAGATTATCATAGGATTTCTGCCCAAAGCCTTCCATTTCCACGATCTCATCTTTATACCGGCTGATCTCAAAAATATCGCCAAAATCATGGATAAATCCCCTGGCAATAAATTTCTCCAGTGTTGCCTCGGAAAGTCCGTCGATATTCATGGCATCCCTGCTTGTAAAAAGCCCAAAGGATTTGATCTTCTTGGCCGGGCACCCCGGATTGACGCAGAAAAGACATTCCACATCGTTTTCTTTCTTCACTACCGTTTCCTGTCCGCAGGCCGGGCAGGTATGCGGGATCGGTGCATTACCGCTTCCGGTCAGATTTTCCGCGATCTGAGGAATGATCATATTTGCTTTGTATACACGAATGGTATCTCCGATCCCCAGCTTCAGTTCCTTCATGATACTGATGTTATGCACACTGGCCCTGCTCACTGTGGTTCCTTCCAGTTCCACCGGCTCAAAAATTGCTACCGGATTGATCAGTCCGGTCCTGGACGGGCTCCACTCAATCTCCAGAAGTCTCGTATCACGCATCTCATCGGCCCATTTAAATGCCATGGCGTTCCTTGGAAACTTGGCCGTAGTTCCCAGAGATTCTCCGTAAGCAATATCATCATACAATGCCACAAGCCCATCTGACGGAAAATCATTGGTCGTAACTGCTTCCGCAAAGTAATCCATCGCTTCATCCAGAGTTTCCGCTGTGACTTTTCGATATTCCACAACTTCAAAGCCCTGTTCATTCAGCCACCGAAACTGCACCTCCCTGGAATTCCGGAAATCCACGCCTTCCGCACTCACTAAAGAAAAAGCATAAAACCGTACGTTTCTCTTCGCTGTAATTTCGTTATTCAGCTGGCGGACAGAACCACTGCAGAGATTTCTGGGATTTTTGTATTTGGCATCTGCATCTCCGATGGTTTCGTTGATCTTTTCAAAATCCGAATAGGTAATGATGGCTTCTCCGCGAAGTACCAGTCTCCCTTTAAAAGAAATTTTCAAAGGTATGTTCTTAAATACTCTGGCATTATTGGTAATAACCTCTCCCACAATACCATTTCCTCTGGTAACTGCCTTTATAAGCTCTCCGTTTTCATAGGTAAGCACGATCGTTAAGCCATCCAGCTTCCAGGATAAAAGTGTAGGATGTTCCCCGATAAACTCTCTCAAAGCTTCTCTCTCTTTAGTCTTATCCAGAGACAGCATCGGTCTCTCATGTTCTTCCTTGGGGAGCTGCTCCACTGCCTCATATCCTACATTAACGGTTGGACTGTCTGCCAGAACGATCCCTGTTTCTTTCTCCAGTGCGCTCAGAGTGTCGTACAGGGCGTCGTACTCCACGTTGGACATGATCTCCCTGTCTTCCTGATAATAGGCCCTGGACGCTTCCCGGAGCTTTTCTCCCAGCTCTTTCATTTTTTTTATGGATGATTCGTTCATGGCTTCCTCCCGTCCTTTTTTCTGATTTTTCGGAGGAAAGCATCTCCTCCAGTTCTTTTCGTTCTTCCGGTCGGATCTCACGATATTTCCCCTCTTCCAGGCCATCAATATACAGATTCATGATCCGAACACGTTTCAGTGTTACGACTTTATATCCGAAATATTCACACATACGACGGATCTGGCGGTTCAGACCCTGGGTAAGGATGATACGAAAACTGTTTTTCCCTGTTTTTGTAACCTTGCAGGGACGTGTGACCGTATCAAGGATCGGCACTCCGCCGCCCATACCACGGATAAATTCTTCTGTCACCGGTTTATTCACGGTCACCTGATATTCCTTTTCATGGTAGTTCCCCGCCTTCATGATACGGTTCACCAGATCTCCTTCATTGGTAAGGAGAAGCAGTCCTTCGGAATCTTTATCCAGCCGTCCTATGGGATAGATCCGCACCGGATAATCCAGATATTCTGTTACTGTCATCTCATTCCGCTGCTGCTTGGTACTGCAGACAATCCCTTTTGGTTTATGAAAAAGAAGCAGGATCTTTTTTTCCTGTTTTTTTACAGGCTTTCCGTCAATACAGATCTCCGCATCCGGAAGGATCTTCATTCCTGTGGAAACCAGTTCTCCATTGACAGTAACCCTCCCCGCTTCTGTCAGGCGGTCTGCCTCTCTTCTTGAGCAGACTCCTATATCGCTTAAATATTTATTGATTCTGATTTTTTCGTCCATTGTTCTATTATATATTTTTTCCCACGTGTTCGCAACCGGTTATTTTTCTTGTATTTTCTTGCTCATTATTGTATGATAAACAGAAATATACTTAAATATCAGGAGGAAAATCATGTCAGAGCATACTCCACGTATGAACCGGCTGCTGATCTTTGTCGCTGTTTTCCTGTGTCTGATCTGCGGTATTCTCTTTACCCAGTCATCGGCCGGTCCTTTTGAAAGCAGCAGTACTTCCGTAGTTTCCATAAATACCAGCGATATTTCGACTATTGAACCAAGTTCAGATCGCGATCACCATACAGATGCATCGATATTTTCCGGCGCTCCCTCACCTTCCGCCACACCGTCTCCTGTTCCCACAGAGATTCCCGAAACAGAAAAGGTTTCGCCGGAGGCAGAAAACGGAGTCTGGACACCGGATGGCACCAACTGGAAATTTATGGTTGACGGAACCGCCTATACCGGATGGCTTACCGACACAGATAGTCATCGATATTATTTCAATAAGGACGGAATCATGCAGACCGGCTGGATCACCCTAGGCAAAAAACGTTATTATCTGGACGAAGACGGAATCATGCAGACCGGAACCATCACCGTAAATGGAAAAAAATATACATTGGCAGCAGACGGTTCACTCAAAAAATGATCTTTCGTTATATCAGGGCAACAAAAATGCAGGTTCTTCCGGAACCTGCATTTTATTAACCCTTATTATTCTAACAGACCACTATAGACATAACCGGTCTGTCCATCATAATCAACCTGTATCCAGTCGCCTTCCTGCCCTTTCTTTTCAACTTCCGTTCCTGCAGAAAAACCACCGATAACCTCACCCTCTGAATCTGCGGAAGCACGAACATTACAATCCTCTGTAACTGTAAGCATTGTTCCTGCATCTGCGGAAGCACTGGCATCTTCACCAAGGCCCTGAAGGAATTCTGCCAGAGAGGGATCACTCTCCTGCGCAGCTTCATAGTCCGTCTTTACCTTTGTGATAAGCTCCTGCACATCCTTCTCAGATTCCAGTTTTTTCACATAGGCACTGATATCTGCATCGTCATCAGCACCACCTTTGATCTTCAGATTGCCGTCACTGCCCGTCTCCACATAAAACTGGCTCAGTGCCGGAACCGGAGTCTCAATTCCAGTACAGATATAATTAAAGACTACATAAACGACATACGAATCGTCCGTCAGTCCCTTCTTAGCGTAAACATTCTGTACTTCATACCCATCAATATAATCCCTTGAATTAATCTGCGACTCGTCAGCCGGCGTAAATCCGTCCTCAATCGTCTTAAGTGTTGCAATGTCTTTTTCCCCAAAAGCTTTATAATAGCTCTGAATCAGCTCGGTTACTTCCGTGCTGGCTTTTTCCATGGTTGTCTCCGCATCCGTATCTGCCGCGGAACTGGCGTCTTTCTTCTCGTCTGTCTCCCCATCATTTGCCGGAGAAGAAGGATCATTTTCCTGGTTACTTTGGGCTGTTGTCTGATCTTTATTGGAATTCCCCTTCTTACCTCCAACACAGGCGCGGACGCCAAAGATCAGAACAAGCACGATCACCAGAATGGCTCCGCCTAACATAAAATAGCGAAGGTTATCTGATAACCATTCTCTGAAATCATCCAAGTTCTTGTCCTCCTTATCATAACAACACGCCGGAACAATTCCCACTGTTCCGGGTAACACACCTGAAGGGAATCGAACCCCCGCACATGGTACCGGAAACCACTGCTCTATCCACTGAGCTACAGGTGCATAATGAAAAACATAACTTCTAAATTCAGGTATGAAATTATCAAAGTAGGTTTACACTGTTTATGATTTTAACACAAATCCATGAAATTGTAAAGATTTTTTTAAACAGTACATATTCATCACACATTTTATGGTTGCTGTTCACTCCGTTCTCCGTATCATTTTACGCACTTTAGTCATTTTTCCAGGCCAGAAGGGCGAACACATTCACCCTTCAAACCTGTATACCACATATTTTTCTGTCTGTGCAATAGGGGTACATCCTGCCTGACGGATATAGTCATGATTTGTAAGATCTACCGGAAGAACGAGATAATCGGTTTCCGTTCTTTTCAATACCTGCCGGAACTTATCGATCCCTACATCCATCTGATAACTGATCACATCCATGATCACTTTCTGGATCTGGTAGGCCTTGCTGTTTTCGTAGTTTCCTACCACAGTACTTCCTGCACGATACAGGATAAAATTACGATCCAGAACAAGAATCAGTGACGGATCATACTGTCTAGCCACCAGATTCAGCTCATTGTCAAAAACAACCTTGGGTTGTTCTTTATCGCAGTCCTGATGGATCACATCGCATACTGAGCGCAGCTCATTCGGGACTTTATAGATGTTTTCCGCCATCACATAATCTTTTGCAATGCCGGGAACAGGTGTCCCCGTAGTGACGATCACTGCCGCAAGGATCAGCGCTGTTACAGCCTTCAGCCATCGAAACCTTACCGCTTCTACGATCCGTACAGCATAATAGGCAGCACCCGGGATCACCGGAAGGATCCAGATAAAGCGATAATATTCACTTTCAAAATGTACCTTTGGTATCACATATTTTACAAGAACCGGATTATATACCGTAAGTGCCAGAAAGACTAGATAATACAGGAATACTCTAGATTCTTTTCTCCTGCGGTAAAAAATATCCCAGAGTATACCTGCCAGAAAAAATACAGGCAGCATACAGCCACTCCAGTAATTTTCCATACAGATCTGCACAAAACGCAGTCCCAGTTCTTCGATCGTTACTCCCGCCATTTTCTTCTCCTATCCATAGTATCTTCCCAGTTTCCTATGATGCCGGAAATGCGATCCATCCAAGCTTCGCCGAAAAATAAACCAGGGCATACAAAAATCCCGGCAGCATACAAAGCACATAGGGAATCGCGTAGGAAAGCTTTTTCTTCAGCACCATCACCGGAAGGATCGCCGTACTGACTACCGCAGGATAAATAAGGGAGGATCCTGAAAACGTCAGCGCACTGACTGCAGCAATGAAAAGCAGCACCCAGCTCTCTTTATTTCTGCCATCTTTGTTGAGCCAGAGCCGTATACTTACCAGAAGCGCTGCCGGAATAGAAATATTTGCCAGCAGGGCCTTCCCTTCATAAACCCGCATAAACGCAAAGGTTCCTGTTGTATAGATAGAAAAAGAAAACAATTGCATCAGACACACAAAAAGAACCATCAGGTCTGCTTTTTTTTCATCTCCACGAAAAAAGCTTTTTCCGATCTGGTAGATCAGAAGATTGATCATCAGCATGTTGATCACAGACATCACGACCTTGGACTGAACGATCGGGTGGATGCCCAGAAGGACACACCACACCGCATTGTTCATCGGATATGCAGAAAGATCATAGCGGAGATTAAAATTTCTCTGGATAACACCGGTAAGCGGACTGTATCGGGCAAGAGTGTCTGTATACACGGAAGTGCTTACTGCACCAATATAATGTGTTGCATCTGCAGTAACGTCCTGATATGCAGCCACCAGAAAACACTGCAGGATCACTGCCGCAGCGGTCAAAAGCAGCAGCAGTGAATGCTTCCGAAATGTTTCTCCTATCCGGTCCAGCTGTCCCTTCCAAAGTTTATGCGAAAACAGACATGCTGCCAGTACACAAGCTGCCATGATCACCATCCACAGATACGAAAAGGTACTCAGTTTTACCCATTTCAGTGTCATAGGAACTGCAAGTATCTCAAAAACCGCAAAATACAAAAGATATCCCAAGACCAGTTCCATGGTTACTTCCGTCTTCATTTTCAGTATCCGTGTCAGCAGACTTCCTGCACAGAAAAATACCAGCA
This sequence comes from Blautia sp. MSK.18.38, assembly GCF_024460535.1. Taxonomy (NCBI): domain Bacteria; kingdom Bacillati; phylum Bacillota; class Clostridia; order Lachnospirales; family Lachnospiraceae; genus Blautia; species Blautia sp. MSK.18.38. The sequence continues at coordinate 46,790 of NZ_JANFYP010000023.1, forward strand.
GCTCCAGGATCAGTCCGGCAATTGCCAGTATCAGCTCCTGCATTTCACACCTTCTCTCCGGCTTCTCTGGCAAGGATTCCCATTGCAACCTTCTCCGGAGTGATCGGGAGCTCTCTGACACGTACACCTGTTGCATTATAAACCGCATTGGCAATAGCCGGACAAGGTGTATCGATCACAAGTTCACCAATGGATTTTGCACCGAAAGGACCTGTCTTCTCGTAGCTGCTCTCAAACTCGATCCGCACCTTCGGAATATCCATACGGTTGGGGATCTTATACTGCATAAAAGAATTGTTACGGATCTTTCCCTTATCTGTATACTGCACATCCTCATACAGAACCATTCCGATTCCCTGACCGATACCGCCTTCTGCCTGCACTCTGGCAAGATTTGGATTGATCGGAGTTCCACAGTCGATCACGCCCACATAATCAATGACATCGATCTGTCCGGTCTCTTTATCGACCTCCACTTCAGCGGCACCTACCATAAACGGTGGCGGAGAGATCGGAGAAGAATATTCTTTTACAACCTGAAGCTCACTGCAGACTCCACAGGTCGCTTTTCCTGCGATCTGCTGCAGCGTTACCTCTTTTCCGTCTTCTGTGCGGACTTTTTCTCCGTCAAAATCAGAATCCTCTGCAGATACTCCAAGCATCTGTGCGCCAAAAGCGTGGATTCTCTTTCTGAGTTCTCCGCAGGCCTGGATCACGGCATTTCCAGTTGCATAGGTTGTGGAAGATGCATAAGAACCGGAATCATAGGGAGAAATATCTGTATCCACACTGAATACCACGATATTTTTCATATCTGTATCCAGACAGTCTGCTGCCATCTGAGCAAGAATGGTATCACAGCCGGTTCCCATATCAGAACATCCAAGTGCCAGGGTATAGGAACCATCCTCATTTAATTTAATGTCTGCTCCGCCGACATCGATCCCTGCAATAGATGAGCCCTGCATGGCCATAGCGATACCGACACCCCGTACTTTGCCGTTACCCATATCACGGAACGGATATTTCTCATCCCATCCGATCATTTCCTTTGCACGGGCGAGGCATTTATCCATGGTACAGCTGCCGTTGATCGGTACATCCGGATATCCCGGAAGTGCCTCTCCCTCCATAGGCATGTTCAGCTCGCGGAATTTTACCGGATCCATCCCCATCTTATGAGCCAGCTCATCTGCTGCGGACTCCACAGCAAAAATACCCTGTGTGGCACCATAGCCACGATAAGCGCCAGCTGCCTGCATATTGGTGTAAACAACATCATAGGCAAAACGGTAGGCTTCCGTATGACGATACAGCGCAATGGATTTATGGCCTGAAAGTCCTACGGTTGTAGGCCCATGCTCTCCATAGGCACCGGTGTTGGAAAGAGTATAAAGATCGATTGCCTTTACAATACCGTTTTCGTCTGCACCCATACGGATATGGACTTCCATCTCATGACGCGGAGAAGACGCGATCATAGATTCCTTTCTGGAAAAAACGATCTTGGACGGACGCCCGGTAACCCATGTTACCAGTGCCGGGAAAACCTCACTGACAGAAGACTGTTTTGCACCAAAGCCCCCGCCGATACGAGGCTTGATCACACGAACTTTGGAAGACGGAATGTTCAGCGCATTTCCTACGATCCTTCGGATATGGAACGGGATCTGAGTGGAAGAAACCACCGTCAGTCTCTGAAAATGGTCCATATAACAGTAGGTACGGAAGGTCTCCATCATGGTCTGCTGATTTGCCTTTGTGTGGTAAACCTGATCTACTGTATACGCACATTTTTCCAGCATGGCATCCACATCACCCACTTCTTCTACATTGGAGGAACAGAGATTACGCTTATTATCTCCGCCGGCCGGGATCGGCATATACCAGTCATCCTCCGGGTGCACCAGAATGGGATTATCCTTGGCTGTGTGGATATCCAGAACTGCTTCCTCCACACGATATTTTACCTTAATGCGTTTCAGGGCTTTATCTACTGCCTCTTCTGTCTCACCGGCTACGATGGCAACCGGATCCCCTACAAAACGCACATGCTTATCTATGATATAGCGATCCCATGGACTGATCTCCGGCGCTGTCTGCCCGGCCAGGGTAAATCTTTTGTGGGAAACATCCTCATAGGTCAGAACACAGGCAATCCCCTCGATCTTCTTTGCAGCATCTGTCTTGATCTCTTCCACCCAGGCATTGGCATGAGGACTTCTTAAGAGCTTGACGATCAGACAGTCAGAAGGTGCAAGATCATCGGTATAGACCGGTTTTCCGGTTACCAGCGACATTGCATCTGTTTTTGGCACCGGCTTGTTTACGTATTTCATTTTCCTTCCTCCTGTCCTTTTTTATAGTCGAGAAATTTCAGGATACTTCTGGTCTGTCCCACAAATCCCGAACAACGGCACAGATTTCCGGAAAGATACTCCAGGATATCCTCTTCTGTGGGATCTTCCAGTTCCTTTAACATGGCAAATACATTCATGATAAATCCCGGATTGCAGAATCCGCACTGCTCTGCTCCCTCATTTGCCATAAAAGCGCCGAATTCCTTTGCTTCCTCCTGCATTCCCTCCAGAGTCACGATCCGTTTCCCGTCTGCGCGGGCAGCCAGCATGGAGCAGGACAGTACCGGACGTTCATCCATCAGCACAGTACAGAGACCACAGTTTGCAGTCTCACAGCCACGTTTTACGCTGTAACAGCTGTTTTTCCGCAGGAAATCCAGAAGCAGTTCATCCGGACGTACCTCTGCCTGCCGTTTTACACCATTCAGCCAGAAAGTGATATTCATTCTGCTCTCCCTCCGATCTCTTCCCAGGCTCTTCTTGTAAGGACTTTCACAAGAAGACTTCTGTATTCTTTTGAAGCACGCATGTTCTTGTCTGTAGAAACATGTTCCGCTGCATATGCGGCAAAAGATGCTGCTGCATCCTTTTTCTGCTGTGCATTCATCTGTACAAAATCTTTTAAGATTTCCTCTTCATCTTCCACGATCATTGCTTTTCCGGGTCTGGCCCCAATGACAGTTCTTGCTTTTCCGTCAATAAGAGCGGCCGCACAGGTGAGCACAGGAAAATCTGTGGAATTGTTCCGCTGACTTAAGTACACACTGTTCAGCGGCTGTTTTTTTACAATGATATTTACCAGGATATCGTTATCCTTTTCCATGGATGCAAACTGTGCCAGCGGAATGGTTCCGCCATTGTACAGCTCCACCCAGGTATCCAGTGCCAGAAACATGGTCAGTACATCGGAAAATCCGAATCTTCCGAAAATACTTCCGCCCACTGTGGCACAGTTTCGAAACTGCACACCCACAATGTGCCGTACACTTTCACGGATAGCACTGTTTGTATAGGCATTCAGCTCTTTGTGGGTTTCCAGCGCATGAAGTGGTGTCATACAGCCGATCACAAATGCTTCTTCTGTTTCTGTAATAGTATCCAGCCCAAGACCTGACAGATCAATGGCTGTCATGATGTTCCGGTTTCCCATTTTCAGCCAGACCATACCGCCCAGCACACAGGCTGTTCTTTTCTGGTTCAGTTCATATGCCTGTTCAAGGCTTTCTGCCTTTACGTAATTCTTTATCTTCAGCATACTTTATTCCCTTCTGAATTCTCATTCTCTTTCTTTACGGCTGTTTTTTCAGCCGAACATTTATTTTAACAGACTGTCAGCTAAATAGCTATTGTTTTTTTCTCTGCTGTTCTGACGCCGCATTAGACAGCGGTCTCCAGAACGATAAACTGATACGGTTTCAAAATGATCTCTTTTTCTGTGATCTCCACAGCTTTCTGATTATTCAGAAGCACCTCTTTTACTTCTCCCGGCAAAGATACCTTCTGTGACTGTGCCTGCATATTTCCCAGGATCAGAAGATTTTTCTCACCGTTTCTTGTATATGCGATCAGATTCTTCTGTTCTTCCTGATATGGAGCGAATGTTCCGTATACAAGCGTTTCTTTATATTCCGGAGCTTTTCTCAGTGCAGTCAGCTTTTTGTAGAAAGAAAGGAGGGAATCACTGTCCGTTAACTGGGACTTTACATTGATCTCCTTATAATTGGGATTGACCCCAAGCCACGGCTCTCCTTCTGAAAATCCCGCATTTTTCTCTGCGCTCCACTGTACCGGAGTTCTGGCATTGTCTCTGGAAAATGCGGAAGCAGCATCAAGCGCTTCTTTTTCACTGCATCCGGCACGGAGCGCTACCTGGTATTCATCGATGGTACTGATGTCATCGATCTGATCCATAGAAGTAAACTCCATATTTTCCATACCGATCTCCTGACCCTGATAAATAAACGGAATTCCCTTCAGCAGAAAATAAACACCTGCCAGGAGCTTCCTTGAATCCGGACAGCGGTCTTCCGGAGAAATATAGTGACAGACACCTCTTGGCTCATCATGATTCTCAATAATGTTGGAGATCATGCCGGTATCCCCAATCTTTTTCTGCGTATGGAAAATACACTTCTTGTACTCTTCCGGAGTCAGGTACGGTTTGGATGCATACCAGCCATCCTCGCTCTTTCCGTAACAGGTTTCTTCAAAATCAAACATGGATGAAAAATATCCGTTTTCTCCGATAAAATCTTTGATCTCATCTTCCTTTTCATTGAAGACCTCTCCTACAGTAAAAGCATCATAGGGATGAAAGCACTTCTCAGCCATCTCTCCCAGAAATTCTCCAATCCCTTCTGCCTCCTCCAGCATCCTCCCGACGCTGCAGAGCCCATCTGCACGATCGGCAGGATAATCGGAAAACGGAAGCTTCTTCTTGATATTGATAATGGCATCAATACGGAATCCGCCAAGCCCTTTTTCCATCCACCAGCGGATGTTTTTGTAGACTTCCTCTCTTACTTCAGGATTCTCCCAGTTGAGATCCGGCTGCTTCTTGTGGAATACATGGAGATACTGTTTATCCGGATGTCCCGGAAGCTCTTCCCATACCGGACCACCGAAATAGCTTCTCCAGTTGCAGGGAGCTTTATCATCCTTTTTGTCCCGGATATAAAAGAAATTTCCATACTTTCCGTCCGGATCCTTAATGGCCTGCTGAAACCACTCATGCTCATCGGAGCAGTGATTTACCACCAGATCCATAAGGATGTACATTTCTCTTTTTTTTGCTTCTGCGATCAGACGATCCATATCCTCCATGGTCCCAAACCTCGGATCAATCGCATAATAATCTGCAATGTCATATCCCTGGTCTGCAAGGGGAGATTTATAGATTGGGGAAAGCCAGAGGATATCTGCTCCCAGTTCCTTAAGATAATCAAGCTTGCTGATGATTCCTGGGATGTCTCCGATTCCGTCTCCGTTGGAATCATAAAAGCTCTTGGGGTATATCTGATATACCACTTTGTCATGCCACCATTTTCGTTTCATCGTAATTCCTCCTATGCCTGTTTGATCATGCAGTACTGCTTCAGATCAAATCCTTTTTTCTGTACAATGCCGTATAATTTAAATCCGAATTTCTCATACATGGAAACATTTGCCGGATTATGGGTTTCCAGAGAGATCATCAGCTTATGCCTGTCCGCATAATCGATCACCTCATCCATCAGCTTTTCAGCAAGACCGTGATGCTGCATCTTCGGCGCCACTGCCAGATAGATCACATGAAGCCTTTCTGCTGTATGAAGCTGGGAAGTCCAGCTGGAATTCAGATAGTCTTTTCCCTGGATGAATTTCCGCAGGGTCGCAAGACTTGGATCCTCTTTGATCAGATAGCCATCTGTTTTCAGAAGGGCAAAAAAATCCACCATCAGATTATGTAAGGCTGCTTCATGCTCCGTTCCGTCGGATACTACCAGGATACTGTTCAGCTCACTGCTGTCTGCATAGATCTCGCAGGTCTCAAAAAACTCCGTAAGATCACAGGTAAAAAGCTCCGGCATCAGCCGTTCTCTGGTATCCCTGTCCGGGATCAGTGCATGATACAGAGGATCCTCCGAAAAACATACGGTCAATATCCGGATCAGCTTATCCAGATCTTCTTCTTTCACTCGGTATAAATTATGGCTTTCCATTCTTTCCTCCAGGTATGGTTTTATTCTGTTCCTTTTTCAAACATATCACTGACCTCGCAGATCAGATTCCTGAGCTTTTCCACTGCACGGATCAGATATTCAATATCATCCGCATAATAACGCTTCTGTCTTTCCCAGGCTTCCTTGAGGCTCTGCTTTTCTGCCTCCAGGCTGTCACCCGGCTTCTTTTCCTTCAGGCTTTCCACAAGATCATAAAGGTTCTCATGGTGGATGATCCTGCCCTTTCCCCACATCAGGCGATCCGGGGACTGCTTCAAGATATATTCCGTAAAATGATAAAAGACTTCCCGCTCAAACTGAAAGGCATAACAGTTGTTGTCAATACTGTAAAAAGCCTCCAGCGCAGGTGCGATCTCTCTTTTTTCCAGATATCCCATCGCTTTCTTCAGTGCATAAAGATTGTTCTGCACTGCCTGCTGCGGAAAGATCACATTGTCATCCCAGTCCAGACGTACCAGATAATCCTGGGATTTTCGGAATACACCGAGAAGCTTTTCGGTAATGGCATCGGCTTTTTTCCAGTCACGTTTTTCTTCCGGAAGGCTGTTGAAGCGCCGTACCTGCTCTGCAAGGATGGCAGCCGCTTTTTTTGCCTCTTCTGTTTTTTTCAGAAGGAGTGTACTGTCGGCGCCGGTCTGCATACACAGATCCGTATCCAGGGTCTTAATACTTTGGTCCAGTACCCGCCCGAAATCCATTGGCGGCAGAGCAAGGCTGTCAATAGCCAGAAGAAGTTTCAGATAAAATTCATGATGGAATCTGTATACCTCTTCCTCATAAACATCCTGGTTATCGTATTGGGAATGATAATAATTTTCCATAAAGGGACCACCGCTGAAATCATTGACCATGGACGGGATCCCGGAAATAGCCATGGTAAAATCATCAGACCAGGTTTCAATGGGATACAACGTGGTCATGCCCTCCGGATAAATCCCCTCCGGCATCTGCACAGCATCCACGAAGCTGCGCACAAAATCCGCATACTCATAGGTACATCGTACTGCATCTCTGGTACTGTGTGCATGAGCCGGAAGCTCAAAATTCAGATCTGCGATCACGTGCCCCTGCCACTCCGGTCTCGCCTCAAATACCTGGCGGTAAGCACCTGTGGACCAGTCATATTTTGTGTCGGAAATCCCCCATTCTTCTGCTGCAAGAGCACATACCACAATAGTATGGCGAGGTTTATAGCCACCACGGAGCAGCGCCCTGGCAATTCCAATGATCATGGCCACTGCCGCATTATCATCCTGAAATCCCTCAAAATAGGAATCATAGTGAGCACTTAACAGGATCATGGAATCCGAATCGGTTCCCGGGATTTTGCCAACGATATTGTAGGTATACTGGTCTCTGATCACCTCTGTGTCCGCATCAAATTCCACGGAAAGCTCCGGAACACGATTCCCATTCTCATTTTTTTCCTCCATCAGCCGACGGATCATAAGAAAGTCTGCCCGTGACATGGAAAATGCAGGCGCACAGGAAGGTCCTGCGATATCCTGTGCATTCAAAGCCGTATCATCGATCTGTGCGTATCCTCTGCTCTGTACGGCGATCAGAGCTGCTGCACCCTTCAGGTGTGCCTGATACACCGGGTAGTTGATCCACCATTCTTCTCTCTGATTGATCTCGATAAGAACCAGCTTTCCTTTCACATCGATATCCTTATATTCGTCAGCTGTACCCTTTCCAAGATATACAAGATCAAACCTCTGAAAGCCATTGGTCTTAAAATCCGTCTGATATGCGCCAAGCTGGATCTCCCGGCAGGTTCCCTCTCTGTCATGGCAGCGCATCACAGCTTTTTTAAATTCCCATGCATCCACACGGATCTTGTCTTTATCTACCTGTGTGAGACCGGCTTTTTTCATTTCTTCCAAAAGCATTTCTCCGGTTTTTCGCTCTGCCAGGGAGCCTGCTGTACGGTATCCCAGAACCGGATTTGTTTTTTCCTGTTCCATGCGCCTGGCCAGATCATAAGATTCTTTTATATTCAGGCATGAAACACATTTCTCCACGATGTTCAAATTTACTGTCATCCCTTTCTCGGCAGTTCCCTGCCGGCAGTTCCGTCCTCCCGGCAGAGATATTCCTCTAACTGTTATAGATTATACCTTATCAATGTGCGGATTTCCAGATAAAAAAACGCGATTTGTTCTGATCATCAGAGACATGGTGTTGGTGACACCGGACATGGCTTCCATGATCTCTGACTGATCCACAATGGAAAAAGCGTCTTCGTCCTGCTCAAAGCGTTCCATCAGGAGCTCTGTAAGCGCATTTTCTGCCAGGTCCAGATTACCGGTACTCACAATTGTCTTGGAAAGGTTCCCTTTTTTCGCCTCCGCCGATTGTGTTTTCGCTGCTGTTTTCTGCGCCGGCTTCGTATACGCCACTTTAAAATATCCCACAGTTCCCGCACCTGCCACACAGACAGCCGCCACCGGGATGATCACCATAAGCCTTTTACGCCGTCGTTTCATTTTCCTTAACCTCAAAATATGCTGTGTATGTTCTCTCTGTTTTAAAAATACTTTAAAAGAAAAATGCATAAAGACTTTGTGTGATCTGTGAAAACCCGGTGAAAAAGGCATCCTGTTTTTCATATACAAATACAAATAATTAATTATATTTTCTGTCTGCTGTCATTATTTTTTGTATATATTAAATATTATTTTAAAAATTATATATTATTTTCTGGTATTTTTTACTGAAATATGTTATAAAAGAAGTAAGAAAAACTACCGGAAATCAGATATTCCTGCTTCCGGTCCGAAATAAAGGAGGTATCTTTATGGCAAAACGTATTATCACCATCAATCGTATGTTTGGAAGCAACGGACGCCTTATCGGCAAGACTCTGGCTGAAAACCTGGACATCGGTTTTTATGATAAAGAACTGATCGACATGGCTGCCAAAAAAAACAATATCCCCTTCGACACCCTGGCAAAGGTAGACGAGAAAAAAGCCAGTCAGTGGGTATTTCCCGTTGACAGTGAGCTGCAGTTTACAGATAATTTCTCTTTTGTACCAATGAACGATGTGCTCTATGATCTCCAGAGAAAGATCATCCTGTCTCTTCCGCAGAGAGAGGACTGCGTAATTGTCGGCCGCTGTGCGACCAATATCCTGAAGGATAAATCTCTTAAACTTTTTATCCATGCACCTTTTGAGGAAAGAATTCAGAATGTGATACGCCGTACCGGCAGAGAAGAAGCCAGCGCACGGAAACTGGTCAAAAAAATGGATAAAGAGAGAAAGGCTTACTATGAATACTTTACAGACAGCAAATGGCTGGATATGACACAGTATGATCTCTGTATTGACAGCAGCCGGTTTTCTATGGAGCAGATTATTGAGATTGTAAAGAGATGTCTTTAGGATTCTTTTTTTCTGAAAAATGTTTTTACGCTTTGGAAGCGTAAGTGAAACCGCAGGGGAGGGGAAGCACTCGTAGTTGCGAAAGGCCGTTTCCCCTCCCCTGCACCCCTTCCCTCAGGCCCCGCTAGAAATCGTACGTTTTGGTCATGTTACGTTACTGACAGGGCGATGGATTCTGCGTTTGTTTAAAACGCCAGGCTGTGCCGATCTCATCGGCATAACACCTTTCAACAAGAAGACGTACCCTTCCCACCATTCCAACACATTGAGCAACACCAAAACATTTATTGACCAGACGCTATCCTTCCCACACCTCCAACTGCGGACGCTCAACTCATCAAAACGTAAGGACAGGACACCACGCGTCCGCTTCTACCTCTCCGGCTGAAACGTCAGCCGGGGAAGTGACAGTCTTCCGGGCTGCTACGGAGGAGGGGTGATGATGGGTTAGGTTGCGGGAGACGGCGTTATTGCGGAAGGGCCCAGCTGTTTGAGCCGAAGGCAAGTTCTGGGCCCTTCCGCAATGGTTTTAGCCGGCTCACGGAACCTTAGCAGCATCCCCCGACGGAGTCCGGCCCGGAGGACTGTCACTTCCCCGGCGTCCGTTCGCCAATATACCCCTTCAAAAACTCATATATATCCCCCTCCAACGGCGGACACCCCTCCACATAATTCTGAAACTTACAGGTACAGTGTCCCACACCAAGCACTCCCTTCTTACCACGATACCCCTGTCCGATGCAGATCTTCTCATCCAGCTTCTCAAAAAGCCCCTCTTCCTTCAGCATCTCCAATGCCGGGATCAGATACCCGTAGCAGGCACTGCAGGATTCCACTTCCTCTACGGCATCCGCAAGCTCCACAACCTTTCTGGATATCGGCATCCTCTGATCCGCACCATCCTCCAGAAATCTGACATCTGCTTTGGAAATATCTGAGCAGCCCACGCCAAGCTCACCTGCCAGCTTCACATAAGGAACCTCAGCTACCTCATAATGCATCATCTGACACACATATGCATCCACAAGAACCGGATCACAGGCAGCCATCACCCGGTTCATCACAACAGGATTTCCGCCATCCTCAAAATCCAGATCCCCGCAGATATTATCCACAACAATAAAGTCCTGCTGTATCCCCATATTCAGATGAGCAATGGGTTTATGAAGCCCCAGAGAATGAAACCGTCTCTTTTCCTTATTTGGGATCAACCCCTTCATATTCTTAAGGGCACAGGTGATCTTTGTCTGACAATGGCCTTTCAAAACCGGCACATTGATCAGAAAATCAATCTCCTTTACCCGCTCACAGACATTCAGCTCCATTCCACCGCAGTCCACAGAAATCCCCTTATCCTTCTGCATATCCCAGAACGGCACCTGATACTCTTCCTCAAGCCTGTCAAAGCCACAGGTCTCAAAAGCCTCCCTTGTCTTATCTCCTACCCAGGATCCCTCCAGCATCACCATATCCCGGAAGCCATGCTCCTTCAGATACTCGATAATTCCTGCAACCACTTCCGGATGAGTCGTTGCACCCCAGGAAGCCTCTGAAGGAGAAACCAGATTCGGCTTGATCCCGATCTTTTTCTTTCTGTCCCCGATATGAGACTGAAGATCCGCTTTTTCCAGAAGCTCCTTTGTCATTCTTTTATATTCCGTACCACTGGTAATAAAAATCTGATTTTTATCCATAATTATCAAAATTCCTTTCTTTCTGCAATGTGAATGTTGATCCAGATCCACACCAAAGCCCTGCAAAGCTTTTATCATCAGATGAGCCAGACAAAACAGCCGACAAATACAGCAGTCATCACATGCATCACAATCATAAAAAATACCCTCTCTACCGGTTTCCCGGTAAAAAGGATATTTTATCCGACACAGCAGTCTCGTATTATCTTTCGATCTTTGCCCCGTTCCACCATGGGAATTCTCGGTTCAGCCATTTTCCTGCAAGCTCACTCCATGGTTCACAGGCTCTTGCGATTCCTCTGCCGTTTTCGTTGGCAGTCAGCTCATTTGCCAGGCCGATCCCATGGGGTCCCTGCGGAAAAACATGATACTCCACTGGAATGCCCTTTTTATAGAGTGCCTGAACAAAGAGAAGTGTATTATCCAGCAGCACCGTCTGATCCTCAAAGGTATGCCAGATAAAGGTTCTGGGTGTATCTTCCGTAACCTGAAATTCCAGAGACATCCGATCTTTCAGCTCCTCATAACGATCTCCCAGAAGATTTCGGAAGCTTTCTTCATGACCAGCTACCCCTGAAGTGATCACCGGATAATTCAGGATCATGCCATTGGGACGGATCCTCTCGTTTTCCATTCCCGTGATCCCAGCAAGCTCCTCCGTATTCCAGAATACTCCCAGAGAAGCTGCCAGATGGCCACCTGCCGAAAAACCGGACACAATGATCTTATTCTTTTCAATATGCCACTTATCGCTGTTCTCTCTGAGAAGAGCTACTGTTTTTGCCAGCTGACGGAGGGCCACCGGATATCTGGCAGGTGCCACACTGTAACGAAGCACCACTGCGTGATAGCCCATTCCCATAAACCGGACAGCAATGGCTTCTGCCTCTCTGTCTGAAGTCATGCCATAAGCTCCGCCCGGACAGATCACTATGACCGGACGCTTCTGCCCCGGATAGAGTTCTTCCGACTCCTGCCAGAAATAGGTCTCTATCCATGCCTCATTATAGTCCTTTGTTTTTTCTTCGATCACAATTCTTTCGTTGATCATTCCGACTTTCCCTTCTTCATTTCATTGCTTCTCTGATCGCTGCAAGAAGTTCATCGTACTCTTCGTAAGCAGGAATTTCCGGATGATCTGCACGGATCTGTTCTGTACTGCGGAAGAGGAAGCCTGCTTTGCTTGCCTGGATCATTCCGAGATCATTGTAGGAATCTCCGCTTGCGATAGTCTCAAATCCCATGGACTGCAGTGCCTTCACAGTTGTCAGCTTGGATTTCTCACAGCGCATCTTAAAGCCTGTGATCTCTCCGTTCTCTGCTACTTCCAGGGAATTACAGAAAAGTGTCGGCCGTCCAAGCTTCTCCATCAGCGGAGTTGCAAACTGTGTAAAGGTATCACTGATCAGTATCACCTGGGAAAAAGATCTCAGCTCATCCAGAAATTCCTTTGCTCCCGGAAGGGGATCGATCTTTGCAATAGTCTCCTGGATCTCTTTCAGTCCCAGACCATGTTCTTTCAAAATTCCAAGTCTCCAGTTCATCAGCTTATCATAATCCGGCTCATCACGGGTTGTTCTCTTGAGCTCCGGGATTCCGCTTGCCTCTGCAAATGCGATCCAGATCTCCGGTACCAGTACACCTTCTACGTCCAGACATGTAATATACATCTTTCATATCCTCCTCTTGATCCAACTTACCGTTGATATTTCACAGAGTCTGACTCCTTCCGGCTGTCAGAACTCTTTAATCTTTTAGCGCTTTACCCTGATATTACCATATGCTCTCAAGGTCTGTAAACAGTTTTATTTTTTCTTCTTTTCCGATTCATAGATCTTCAGCTCTTTCAGTGCTTTTTCCCCAAGAGGATACAGCATGAAAATATTAAAGATCGTCATCAGGCCGATTCCTACATCTCCCAGATCCCATACAAACGTGTAAGCCGCGATCCCACCGATAAACAGCATCACCAGTGCCAGCACCTTATATCCTGTCTGTGAACCCCAGTTATCACCAAAAAGATAAGCCACATTGCCTCTTGCATAAAACAGGATTCCCAGAAATGTGGAAAAGCTGAACATAAACAGTGTTGCAGCAATAAAGATCACTCCAAACTGTCCCATATGATAATGCATGGCAGTCTGAAGAAGTTCCATTCCGGAAAGCCCCTGTACCAGATCTTCCGGGGCCAGAAGCATGATCATAGCTGTACAGCTGCAGATCACGATCGTATCCACAAATACACCCAGGGCCTGGACAAATCCGGCTTTTACCGGACTGTCACATTCTGCTGCCGCTGCTGCACAGGGAGCGGAGCCGCTTCCCGCCTCATTGGAAAAAAGGCCTCTTTTTACTCCGTTCATCAGCACGACGCCAAATCCGCCGGCAACAGCCTGACGAAATCCGAAAGCTTCTTCAAAAATCCGTTTAAATACTCCCGGCATACTTCCGAGATTTGTAAATATAATAAACAGCGTGATCACAAAATAAAGCACTGCCATCACCGGCACCAGAAGATCCAGAACTTTAACCGTTGCATTCTTCCGAAGCACGATCACAGCTGCGATCACTACCAGCACGATGGTAGTATACAGCGGCGGAATATCAAAAGCATTTTTGAAAGACGCCGTGACGGAATTGCTGATAACCTGACTGATTCCACACCAGCAGATCAGGCCGGAAATGGCAAACAGAACGGAAAGCAGAACCTTTTTTCGTTTTCTGCCCTGTTTTTCTTCCCAGTAGCGATGGATATAGTAGGCAGGACCGCCCCTGTAGCCACCATAAAGAGGATCCTTTTCTTTATAGAGCTGTGCCAGGGTTGCTTCGATAAAAGCAGTGGAGGAACCGATCAGCGCCGTGATCCACATCCAGAATACCGCTCCTGCACCTCCTGCCGAGATCGCAGCTACCACACCGACCAGGTTTCCCATTCCCACACGGGTAGCTGTAGACACGATCAGCGTCTGAAATGCTGAAAGATTATTTTTGTCACTTTTCTTTTCCGACAGGGCTCGTACCATATCCGGAAAAAGACGGATCGGCAGAAGCTTTGTCCTGATGGTAAAATAGATACCGGTCGGAATCAGAAGCAGGATCAGAAGTGAGATTCCCAGCGTACTTCCTCCCGGAAGCGGGATCTTTATCAGATCTCCCCACAGAAATGTATAGACCTTTTCGATCATTGTTACTATCATGTTACTGTTTCCTTTCCCCAATCACCCCATGTGATCGTTTTGTTCTCTTTTTTCTGCCCGTTGTTTGTATTTATTTCTGCAACGTTTTAAACGGGCAAAGCGTGTCTTTCATTATAATAGCTTTCTGTTTGTATGTAAAGAAAAATCCCGAATCTTTCGATCCGGAATTTTTTTGTATTGGTAACTTTTCTGTTATTCGACAGATTTCTGATATCTGTCTGTTTTTATAAGCATAGCTGCATTTTACTCTCAGCCAGCCAGGTGGAACATCTCGATCAGGAATATCCAGCTCATTCCATAGTATGTTATCACGGCTACAAGGTCATTCATCGTAGTGATCAGAGGACCTGAGGCTACTGCCGGGTCCACACCAACCTTTTTGAAAAACAGCGGTATGCAGGTTCCTACTGCACTGGATACCAGCATGGCCACCAACAGGGATAATCCGATACAGCCGGATACCGCATAGGCAAATACGAGTGTTTTTCCTTTGAATAAGAAAATATACAATCCGATCAGTACAAAAGACAGAATACCGAGCAGACCACCGTTGCAAAGACCGATCCGCATTTCCTTCAGCACAAGCTCTGCTTTCTGTCTGCCCGTCAGCGTCTCATCCATCAGTACACGGATGGTTACAGCCAGGGACTGGGTTCCAACATTTCCTGCCATATCCAGGATCAGAGACTGAAAGCACATGATGATCGGCAGACAGGTAACTACTTTTTCAAACATTCCCACAACAGAAGATACCACCATACCAAGGCCCAGAAGAACGATCAGCCAGGGCATTCTTTTTTTCATGCTTTCAAAAAGAGGTTCTTTCAGATCTTCCTCTGCAGTCAGACCGGCCAGCTTTGCATAATCCTCTCCCATCTCATCGTCTACCAGATCGATGATCCCTGCGGATGTGATCACTCCAAGGAAACGATTGTCATCGTCCAGTACAGGAATGGAATCTTCAGAATAATCCTTCAGCCGTTCCATACAGTCGTCGATCTGCTCAGTACCATACACATATGGATAGGAAGTTACGATCAGCTCTTCCATAGGGTGGTCCTGTCTTGCTGTGATCAGGTCCTTCAGATCCAGCGCTCCATAAAACTCCCCTCTGTCCGTCACTGCAAAGATCGTAGAAATATTATCATTATCTGCCGCCTGGGAAACCAGCTCACTCATAGCCTGCTTTACGGTCAGGTTTTCACGGATCACAATGCAGTTCGTTGTCATTCTGCTTCCGATCTCATCCTCATCAAAGGAGCGGATCATTTCGATATCTTTCCGCACCTGTTCATCCAGAAGCTGGATCAGAAGCTTGCGTTTTTCTTTATCGATCTGCTTTAAAACATCTGCCAGGGCATCGGTTTCCATTTTGGAAAGAATGGCTGCCGCTTTTTTTACATCCATCTCTTCCAGATATTGTACAGTTTCTTCTTCCTCCAGATATTCAAAAACATCTGCCAGCATACCGCTTTCCAGGATACGGTATAGTCTGCTGCGCTCCGCAGTGCTTAATTCTCTTAATACTTCCGCCAGATCGTTTTCGTGGAAATCCTGCAGCTTTTCACTTAAAACTGCCGGAGAAACACTGCTTCGGATCAGACTCAAAATATCTTTTGAAAAATCCTGATTTCTTTTTGTCATTTTCTCATCCTCCTCACATAGTTTCGCACAAAACACGCACACCAAAAACAGACATGTTAAAGCATGTCTATGTGCTGTTTGATTTTCGATTGTGTTTCCTTGGGATTTGAGTATAAAGCGAAATGAATTTATACATGATCGCCTTACTGTAAGATTCTCAGAATGAGAAGAATGAAAAAGATATCTATTATAATCCTGCTGAAATTATAATGTAATAATACCGTACAGATTCTGATGACACCGATACATCCTGTCAAATATATCCTTCTGATATATAGATATAATATTCCCACAGATATTCCGTACACTTAAAACAGAATGGAACAGTCTCATCTCGCTCTGTTCTTTCCATCTTTCACTCTGAGAGCTACAACTTCGCCCATGAGAATCACAACTGTCCATTCTGTTCACCTGCCTTTTTTTCTTAATTTTTTTATCAACCCGGCCATTATAACGTTCCCGGCCGGGTTTTGTCAACCGGATTTATGGTTAAATTTATTGTAAATCCGGGTAAATTTTTATGCTTCACAGAGGAGGATGTTTATGCAGCAGCATTTGCGTTGATCGTATCAATGACTTTTTTTATTCCAAGCCAAACACCCATATCTGTAAAGATTTCCGAAATGCTCCCACGATCCGTAAACGGAGATTCCAGCAAAACAGAAAGATCCTTCATCATTCCATTATGAACAATATACTCAATGATCTGATTTACAAAATAAATCTGCCTGCTGTCCAGATTTACATCCTCAAGATACTTTGAAAAAGCTTCCTTTGCTGCATTCATATCAAGACCTACCATTTCTCTGACAAATTCTCCCAATGGCTTTCTGCCAAATTCTGCTTCATAATCCTCTTTTGTACCAAGCTCTCTCCAGAGAATTTTTTCCAGTTCATCTACATCTTTTTCTGTAAGTGGCTGATTCTTTTTCAGCTTTGATATCACATAATTATCCTGATGCTGTCGGACATAATATTCTACTCGTACCTTATAATTTTCCAGATCATTGTTTTCCAATTCTGCTTCTTTCCATTCCGTTGAAAGAATTTCGTCTGTAAAATTGGTCATATATTTATTCCTGCTCTTATCCGGAATATACTTCATAAGATCTCTCAGATTTTTCCTGATATTTTCAAATTCATCAATTCCTGCATTTTCCACATAATCTGTATGAAAAATCTGATCGATCAGCTCTGTCTGTGCCTGAATCTCCGGTATATTTGCCACTCCGGCAATTCCGGAAACCTTTTTTAAAAGATCTTTTCGCGCACTTGTATATTTCTTTCCAACCAGAGATGCAAGTTCTATTCCATACATAAGTGCATCAAAACGTACCGCTGTTACTTCATCACTTTCAGGCAAAATCAAGGGTGCAACCTCTTCCCGTACAAGTAAAGTATCTTCATAAGTAAGCATCTGATAGTTCGACTCTTCTGAATATAATTCTACATATTTCAAATGTTGGCGAACTGTAAAACTATCTCTTGGGAGCTCTTTTACTTTTTCAGTCATGTGCTTTACAAGTGCAGTCCTGTACGCAGTTAATTTATCTGTCTGATATTTAATATCCTGAAGCTTGTACGAAATCTCAAACTGAAGATCTATAAATGAGCAAATTTGAAAAATTGCACAAAACTACACTGCGAATTTCATAAA
>NZ_JANFYP010000024.1:0-63111 GCF_024460535.1 Blautia sp. MSK.18.38
CCGCACGTACGGATCTGTGAGGGGCTAAGATTGAGAGGTCTTAGTCTACTCGACTGAAAAATTGAGAAAATCGGAGTTTGAGGAGCATCACCGTTATGATTAGAGAATTACGGAAAGTGGATATAAATAAAGTTGCAGAAATATGGTTAGATACAAATATAAAGACACATTATTTTATCTCTGCTCAATATTGGAAAAGTAATTTTGAGTTAGTAAAAGAACTTCTATTACAGGCAACTGTCTATGTTTACGAGGATAAACAGGAAATACAGGGTTTTATAGGGTTAAGTAACGAATACATTGAAGGTATTTTTGTTTCTGCCGAAATGCAATCTCAAGGTATAGGTAAAATTTTGCTAAACTATGTAAAGGGAAAAAGAAACAAATTAATCTTAAATGTATATCAAAAAAATACACGGGCAATATCCTTTTATCAAAGAGAAGGATTTGAGATTCAGTATAGCGGTTTGGATGAAGCTACTGGAGAAAAAGACTATGTAATGGCATGGCAGCAGAAATAGAAATTCAAGTTTTAGTGTTTGGAAAATTATGACTTAGTGTGCAAGTTGGGAGAAAATATGGTAACGGAAAAAGAGAAAAAAGCATGTCGATTTATTGCCGAATGGCTATAAGATTGTGAGACAGTCTCTGGTAGATGATCTGGAGGGCGAAAAAAAGGTATGTTGGGAGACAGAAATTTTGCAGGATGATGATAGTGGATTTACTTATGAAATCAGCAGGTGTCTGTATTTCGATACCTGTAAGGAACATGGCTATGCAGAGTTCTGCAAAGTATTTTGCAACCATGACTGGTATGCTTATGGAGTATTAAAGCATCATTCGAGATTTATCAGAAAATCGACGATTGCCGAAGATGGAACTGTATGTCATGATACAATCGAGAAAGTAACAGAGAAACATTTTTTATAAAACCGAAAAATTGATTATGGGAGGAAATTGAAAATGGCGAAAGAAGAGAGATTTGAAAAAATATATTCTCAGGGAGCATTAACTACTACTGAGATATGGGTGGATAAGGAAACTGGTGTGAATTATTTATATCATGCATGTGGGTATTCAGGTGGACTGACTCCATTGTTGGACAGAGATGGGAAACCAGTTATTTCTCAGGCTATAAATAGATGACCTTAGAAACAGCAACTGTTATGGTAAGTAACAGCATCGTCACAATATGTATATGGTCGATTGGTGTGTGCGGTAATATACTATATTCAGAAAAACAATTCAGGAGATTTTTATGAGAAGATCAGGTTGGACAAAATGGTTGATCGTGATTCCGGCAATGCTAGGCATTGTGTTGGTGACCTATGTGCGGTATACAACGGATATCTGGGGATTTGGTGCATTTATCTGCCAGCTGATTGCAATTTTGGAATTGGCTTATGGTCTGCGAATTGCGATGCTGGCACAGAATAGAAAGAAGTCCTATCGGTTAACACCGGAAGAACGACATGAGTATGCACGGTATTTATATGAGAAGCAATATCACCGTTACCCTGCTGTAGCGAATCAGATGCTTTTGGTTATGGCACGGATGAGTGTACTCCTTAACAATTATGAACGGGCTGCACAGGAGCTGGCAGATATTCGTATAGATAAATTCAATCCAGCACAGTTGAAGTTGTATTATTACCTGAAAGTGGTTACAGCAATGGCAGCAGGAGATGCGACAGGGATTCAAGAGAGCCAGATGTGTTACGCAGGGATTCCGGATACTAAATGCACATATCCGTCAAAAGCAGAGCTTGCTATGTGGATAGAGCAGAGAGCGGCAGCGCAGATGGCAGAGGCACTGAAGAAGGCAGTGCCGGATAAAAAAGAGCATCCGATACGGATCAGTATCATTACTTTGGTTCTTGCGTATAGTACCTTCTTCTATGGATTGTGGTATGGTATAAAACGTGATATGGGATATGAAGTGAGATATCGTTTCGCAGAAATATCGATTACTGTTATTACAATCAGTCTGGCGGTTCTTTTGATCTGGGGGATCGTGAGTTTATACAGACACAATTGCCAGGCATTATCCATACAATTCGGTAAAAACAAAGTGGCATTGATAATTGTCTATGGAGCTGCTGCGATATTTGCACTTTTGATTATTGGAATGAGTGGTCTGAGTGTAGTGTTCGGAATGGATGGAACAGAAACGGTGACTGGTTGTGACAGCAAATATACGTATATAACTGTGCAGGAAGATTATGGTGGTGAACGGAGATACAGAACCAATAATCCATTTGTTATGCAGAGTATGGATGGTCTGTGGTGGTCTTCGGATACAATAGATGAAGAAGATAATCAAGAAGAGGATACTACAGAATTACCGGATTTGGATACAGAGAATTCAACAGATTCAGAGGATATTCAGAGTGGAAATACCATAGAAGATTACGAGACAGAAGGGCAGCATGATGGTCTGACAATTCAAAATGCAATGCTGGCAGTTTATAATTACCTTCAGGAGCAGAATACACTTCAAAATATGGCGTTCAGTTACACGGCGAATGCAAAGGGAGAAGTCTATGCTGTCGTCAGCGAAACGCAGGAAACAAAGAACGGTAATACGGTAAATGTGAGATACTGTCTGTACGATAATGGTTCCAAGACAGATGCAGATGGTAATTCCTGCGAAGAACTGGTGTTAGAAAAAGTATATCCGGATGGCAATTACGAGACCGAATTGGTAGATTTTTATCTGGTAAATGCAGATACGATGCAGGTGACAGACGAACAGAAGAATACGTGGTAAAATAAATTCTGGGGAAGTAGGTGCATTGTATGACAATGAGAGAAAAAATAAAACTATTATCGTAAATGTTTCAAGCGGACTGGGTTCTTTTGGAAGTATGCAAAAGGACTCCAAGACATAAGAGGTGAACTGCGCTGATCCAGGTGCCACGGCAACAGATTTGAATGTCGACGGAGGAAAGCAAACAGTACAGGCGCAATCGTAAAACTTGCAATGATTGATAAAACCGGACTAACAGTAACTTTTATTAGTCGATTTGGAAATATGCCTTGGTAATCAACAATTCCGGTTTTACTGACTAAGAAAATGAGGAGGATTCATAATGAGTGAGAAAACAGAGATTACTTTTATGCAAACAAGACTAATCCGGCTTGCTTCAGAAGAGTGGCATTTACCTGTTGAACAGATTATCCACTTGTTTAAAGAAGCCGATGTTCTTGGATATATAGAAAAATGCTATGGGATTTTTCATTGTGAAGGCGATGAAGCTGTGCTTGAAGATATTACTGAATTTTTGCAAAGAAAGGGGATAGAGATTAGTGCTTGAGTTAAAAGATGGATTTGTTCTCTATCATGGAAGTTATTGTGAAGTAAAAGAGCCAGATCTTGCCAAATGTGCAAAGAGAAAAGATTTTGGACAGGGATTTTATTTAACCACATCAAAGGAACAGGCAGAAAGTTTTCTGAGAACCTCAATAGCCAAAGCCATCGCAACCGGAACAATTGAAGAGGGGCAGAAGTTTGGATATATTTCAACTTTTGAATTCAAACTTTCAGAAAATCTTGAAACGCATATTTTTGAAAATGCAGATGTGGACTGGTTACATTGTATCGCCGCTCACCGAAAGAAAAAAATGTTTATTGAGGTTGAACGTGAAATGGCAAAATATGATATCATTGCAGGAAAGATTGCGGATGATGCAACAAACGCTACTCTTACCGCTTATCTTGCGGGTGCTTTTGGGACTGCAGGTGATAAAGTAGCAGACGATTTCTGTATCAGACAGTTGCTGCCGAATAAATTGAAAGATCAATACTGCTTTAAAACTGAGGCAGCTATTGAGTGTCTGAAATTTGTGAAAGGTGAGAAGATATGGCTGAAGTAACAATTCCAAAGGAAAAAATGAATTATACAATCGACCTTCTGATCACTATGGTGACAGATGAAATCGCAGAAGAGACAGGCAAGGACAGAAACGAGGTATTGACAGATTTTTTGTGTTCAAAGACAGGAAAAGCACTGTATGATGAGAAGACAAAGCTGTGGTGCACTGGTCCGGCATATATAGCTGAACTGTATATGGAAGAATTAAAGAAATCCTGATATGGGATGTGAGTTTAAATTTATACGACAATGGTGACAAAGACTTTCATTCCAAGGAGCAACAATTAAATATTTCAAAAACGCTGAGGTCAGCATTTCCTAATCACAGGACAACGACCTCAGTTTTTTATACCCAGGAATCGGCATTCATGAATAAGCCGGTTCTTTTTGTTTACAGAAAAAAGAAGGAGTACAAGAAAATGAGCAGAGCAAAAAATCCAAAGTATGAATCCATGTCATTGGAGGAACTGAAGGCCAACATGGAAAAGAGCAGACAGGAACTGGAGGCAGCAATTCACCACAAAAACATTCTGGAGCAGCGGAAGAAGCTGGTAGAACGCAGGGAACGTTCCCACCGGCTGATTGTCAAAGGGGCAGAGTTTGAGAAAGTATTTCCGCTGTCCAGAGATCTGGAACAGGAAGACGTCCAGGACATGATGAATCAACTGCAGAACAGCAGTTACAACAAGAGTATTGTGCGGCAGGCTCATATAGCCGCCTTACACAAAGATCAACAGCAGATTGCAGAAGCAGTAAAAAAGACAGAGAAGGGAGATGACAGTTAATGGCACTGTATCATTTTTCAGTAAGGAATGTATCCAGAGGGAAAGGGCAGATGGTGGTCGCTTCCGCAGCCTATATTTCCGGGCAGAGGATTTTTGACAGTTATTACAACAAGATACACGATTATACGAGCAAGTCAGGTGTGATATTTACAGAAATCCTGACACCGGAGTATGTGCCAGAGCGTCTGACTGACAGGGAAACACTCTGGAACGAGGTGGAGCATGTGGAACGGAACAACAAGGCACAGCTTGCCTATTCGTTTGACATTGCACTGCAGAATGAATTGACACTTGAGGAAAATATCAGACTGGCAAAAGAGTTCTGCCAGGAGCAGTTTGTGGCACGTGGCATGATCGTGGATCTGGCAGTCCATGAGGGAAAAGCGGAAAATGAAGAAGAACCGGATAATCCCCATTTCCATGTGCTTGTCCCAATCCGTCCTTTTACAGAGGAAGGAATCTGGGGCAATAAGCAGAGAAGGGAATATATTCTTGATGAGGATGGAAACCGGGTGAAGGATGCCAAAGGAAAAGATATGTTCAATGCTGTTTCTACTACCGGATGGAATGATCCGGAGCTTTTAAAAGAATGGCGGCGGGCATGGACAGAGAAAGTAAATGGGAAATTCAGGGAGTGCCACATGGCATCCAGAATCGACCACCGTTCCTACAAAGAACAGGGGATTGACCTGATCCCGACCATCCATGAGGGATATGAAGTCCGGGCAATGGAGAAAAAGGGAATCAAAACGGTGATCGGAGAATTGAACCGGGCAATCCGGCAGTTTAACCAGATGTTTATTTCTCTGAAAGAATCCATTCAGTGGATGAAGACAGCTTATGAGGAAATGAAAGCAGAGCTGGATCGCAGGCAGAACCCGACACTGCTGGAAAGCCTGCAGGATTATTATGATAAAAAGACACAGGGCAGACCACCACTTCCCAATTTTTATGCGGAGATGAAACAGAGAGGTAAGAATCTCTCCAATTTACAGGAGTTTGCAAAATCCATCAGTTATCTTCAGACACATCAGATAGAAACGATGGATGACTTGCAGGAACGGATTGAGGAACTGAACGGTGTTGTTTCTGTCAGTAAAAAAGAAATTTCTGAAAAGCGGAAACAGTTAAAGGAACTTGAGAATCTGGAAAAGATGGCAGAGGTAATAAAAACAAATCAGCCATTGATTGATGAGTATAACCATTTCTATTTTCAGAAAAGACGGGAGAGATATTATCAGCAGCATAAAAAAGAAATCAATTATTACCGCAAATGTGAACGGGAACTGAAACAACATCTGGATAAAAATGGAAAAGTGCCAACTGCCAGATGGAAACGGGAGAAAGAAGAACTTCAGGCGGGGATCGAAGAGCTGAAAGCAGATAATCAGCCGTACCAGGAGGAACTAACTTTTGTGAAAAAGGTACAGAGCTGTGCGGATATTGCCAGACGTGACCGGGAAATGGCAGAAGCAGATACTTCCGGGCGTTCAGAAGAAAAAAGGGAGAAGCAGGTGAAGTTCCCGACATTTTACACAGTTCAGGCGAAAGAGATTCTTGAAGAAAACGGGAAAGCAGAGCAACAGCCGTTGAACCAGTCGGAGCAGAATCCAGAAAAGAAGACCTCTCTTCTGAGAAAACTGGATGAAAAAAAGAAAGAGTGTGCAGAGCGTGATGCAAAACAACAGGCAGTGAAGAAAAAGCGAAACTATGACATGAGTTTATAACAGTCTGTCAGCAGGACAGACGGGAAAGGATGAGCAAAATGCAGTATACAGAAGAACAAATTATAAGAGCAAATCAGACAGATCTTGTTTCTTTTCTGAGCGCACAGGGAGAACAACTAGGGAAAAGCGGAAAGGAATACCGTTGGAAAAAGCATGACAGTGTAACGGTATCCGGAAACCGGTGGTACAGGCACAGTCAGGGGAGGGGTGGCTATCCGGTGGATTTTGTGATGGAATTTTACAATGCCACATTTCCGGAAGCTGTCAAGATGCTAACCGGGGAGGAAGGCGAAGGCAGGAACAGTACCTGCCCCGCCCCGTCCCCTGACTTCCGATTACCAGAGAAAGAGGAAAATAATGATAGAATCATCAGATATCTGACAGAAAACAGAGGGATTGAAAAGAATATGGTGGAGGAATGGATCGGCAGTGGGGATATTTATGAAGAAAAGAAGCACCATAATGTGGTGTTTGTTGGCAGAGATGCAGACGGTATTCCAAGATATGCCCATTGCAGGGGAACTGGTGAAACAAAATACCGGGGAGATGTGGCTGAATCTGATAAATCTTACGGATTCTGTCACAGAGGGACGGATAATCAGTTGTTTGTGTTTGAAGCAGCCATTGATCTGCTTTCTTTTATCCAATTATTTCCCAAAGACTGGAAAAAGCGGAGCTACCTGAGTCTGGGTGGCATTTCCAGTGCGGCACTGATGGCTTTTCTTTCTGAACGCCCTCAGATTACTTCGGTTTTCCTGTGCCTGGATAATGACCATGCAGGGAATGAAGCCAGTGAGAAATTGGCAATAGAAATCCCGGACGGATACAGTGTCATCCGTCTGAAACCGTCCCGAAAGGACTGGAATGAAATCCTCTGTGATAAAAATGCAGACAGGAAGAAATCAATCATTGAAACAGTTACAATGAAAGTACCGGAGAAGGAAGAACTGGTGCCGATGTTGTGTTATGAAGACATTGAACAGACCAGTGTAGAATGGCTGTGGTTTCCCTATCTGCCATTTGGAAAACTGACGATTATTCAGGGCAATCCAGGAGAGGGAAAAACTTATTTTGCCATGATGCTGACCGCAGCCTGCACGAACCGTAAGACTTTCCCGAACATGGAAGAGATTGAACCTTTTAATGTGATCTATCAGACTGCAGAAGACGGTATGGGAGATACGATTAAGCCGAGGCTGGTGGAAGCAGGAGCAGACCTGAGTCGGGTGATGGTCATTGATGATACAGAGGAAGCATTGACGTTATCCGATGACCGTATTGAAAAAGCAATCCGTCAGAATCAGGTCAGACTTTTAATCATTGATCCGGTACAGGCTTTTATCGGTGCCGATGTGGATATGAACCGGGCAAATGAAGTCCGTCCGGTATTCCGGAAACTGGGAATGATCGCTGAAAAGACCGGTTGTGCGATTGTGCTGATCGGACATCTGAATAAATCTTCAGGGACACAGAGTACTTACCGGGGACTTGGTTCTATTGATATCATGGCGGCGGTGAGAAGCCTGCTTTTTATCGGGAAAGTAAAGAAAGACCCGACAACAAGAGTACTGATCCATGAGAAAAGTTCTCTTGCACCTCCAGGTGAGACGATGGCATTTAAACTTGGAGATGAAGAAGGATTCCGCTGGGTGGGAGCTTATGAGATTTCCGCAGATGATCTTCTGGACGGAAAGGAAGGAAAGCCGACAGAAACAAAACTGCAACGGGGAACGAAACTGATCTATGAACTGCTTGCAGACGGAAATGCAGTCACAATCCGGGAACTGGATGAAAAGGCAAAAGCACAGGGAATCTCCCAGAGAACCATGCGAGAAGCCAGAAGCCGGATGAAAGAAGAACTGGATTATCGGATGAATGAAAAGCAGGAAAATACCATTCGATTAAAAAAACAAGGGAGAATGGGTGACGGCAGAATTTTGGAGTGAACGGCAGGCTTTATAGATACCCTATCTGCCGTCTGCCGTCTGCCGGTGCAAGGCAATCAAACGGAAATAGCAGGTATCCATACAGAATAAGGATTGCTGTGAATCTGGAACAAAAATGAATTGTAATATGGCGGATATAATGGTATGATTATCCGGTAACAGCAATGTTACGGGGAAGCACCTGTGACAGGGTGTGGCTGCCTCCTGATATTTACAGACCGGAGCCTTTCGGGGTTCTGAGATGAAAGAAAGGAGGTGCGTGATATGACAGCTTATGAGATTATCTCAATATTCTTAGGCGTACTCAGTTTACTGATCGCTTTTGGTAGCCTGTTAATTGCGATTATTGCCTTTCTTGATCGGAAGAACAAGAGGAAATAAAAATGCCTATCCTGTCTGCCAACAGGATAGGCGGTGGTCGTAAGACCATTTAGTCAACTCAGGCGGCATCCACTTTGGAGTGGGTGCTTTTCCTATAACAAATGTACCACACATTCCTCTTGTTTTCAATGGGAAAATTAAAATATGCAGTTCATCTGACAGGGATTTATCCCTGTCTTTATTATATCCCCAATTTCTGAAATGTTAATACAAAAATTTTAATATATGTAACCAACAGTCTGGGCAGTTAATCTGTAAAAATGGATTAGCTGCTCTTTTTTTGCAAAAAATGGAGGTTTTACAATGGCAGTGAAGAAGAAAATTATCAACATCAGAGTATATTTTGACGGTGATCAGGACGCAAAAGAAGTGTTTGCAGAGGTGATCGCACAGAAAATACGTGACACGAAAACAAAAGATAAACTTGCAATAATGAAAGATAAGCAGTATAATGATTATGAGTTCAGTAATCTGAAATCTGCGTAGGATGTGCAAAGTAACGGAGGTATCAGATGAACAACAGATATATGAGTAACAATATAGAAAGAAATGCAACCTGGAGAGTTGGTGTATACTGCCGACTTTCCAAAGATGACGAATTGACCGGAGAGAGTGCCAGCATCTCCAACCAGAGAGACATACTGGTGAATTACTGTCAGTCACAGGGCTGGCAGGTGGTGGATGTGTTTCAGGACGATGGTTATACAGGATTGAACACAGACCGACCTGATTTGCAGAGACTTCTCAAAGCCTGTGAAAAAGGACTGGTGAATCTTGTAATTACCAAAGACCAGAGCCGACTGGGACGAAACCATGTACAGACAGGATTTCTGATGGAGGAGTTTTTCCCAAAGCATGGAGTAAGGTATATCGCATTATATGATAATGTGGATACCTTTGCCGGAGACAATGAGATTGCCCCATTTAAGAACGTGCTGAACGAGATGTATTCCAGAGATATTTCCAAGAAAGTCCATGCGTCCTATCACCTGCAGGCAACCAAGGGAAAGTTTACAGGTGTTGTTCCACCACTGGGATATCAGAAAGACCCGGAGGAAAAGGGACATCTCCTGATTGACGACGAGACAGCACCGATTGTCCGGAAAATTTTCCAGTGGGCGGTGGACGGTCATGGGATTAACTTTATATCCAGAGAACTGGAACGCCAGCAGATTCCCTGCCCGTCATGGTGGCACCGGAAACGGGGACTCCGCACCTATTACACAAAATGGGAAAAGAAAGACCCGGAAAATGGGAAATATGTATGGGATGAATCCTATCTGAAATCCCTGCTGATGAATCCCGTTTACTGTGGTGACATGGCTTCCCAGAAAAGGTACTACCGTTTCAAGATTGGCAATCAGGGAGATAAAGCTCCGGAGGACTGGATCACAGTCAGGGATACCCACGAAGCAATCATTCCGCAGGATGTATTTGATCTGGTACAGGCAAAGATGAAAGGCAGGAAACGCCAGACAGAACAGGGAGAATACAGCATGTTTGCCGGATTACTCCGCTGTGCAGAGTGTGGCGGTGCGTTGACGTTGAAGAAGACGCACACCAAAGACCAGCATGAAGTTTATACCTGTTCCACTTATATCCATAAGGGGAAAGCACATTGTACCCAGCACCGGGTGGACGCTGATGACCTGTATGATGCAGTCCTTACCAGAATCCAGGAATGTGCAAAAGCAGTTACCGGAGACGGAACAGAACTGGAAAACCGGGTAAAGGAGTTATGCGAGGAAGATACACAGGGACACAGGGAAAGTCTGGAGAAGCTGGTATCAAAGCAGAAAGACCGCCTGGAAACGTTAGACCGGCTGATTGCAAAACTGTATGATGACCTTATCAATGACAAGATTACAGAATCTGTTTTTGATAAGATGCTGGAGAAGACACAGAAGGAGCAGACAGATATCAAAAAGGAACTTTTCCAGAATGAGAGTGTGCTGAATACGGAAGAAAAACTGGATGCACAGTCCCAGCAGTGGATTGACGATATTAGCGAGTATGCGGACATCAAAGAACTGGATGCCAATCTTCTGAACCGGCTGATCAGTAAAATCGTTATCTCAGAACCGCAGGAGAAAGACGGAACAGAAAATTACTGCCGTACTCCTGAAACGGTCACAATGGAAATTCATTTCAACTTAAAACCAATACCGGAGCTTGGAACCATCGAAAGAGGTTCCGGCTCCCATAAATAAGAAAAATCTATCAAAATTTAATCTATTTTAATCTTTTCAAGGCTCATTTCGAGCAAATATTTTCTCATAAAAGACATAAAACAGCTCATGGCGGGCGGCGGTGTCGTTCTGATCGGCCTTCAGCTTATCCCTCTGCTGTCCGGGCTGTTCAGCTAAATGTCACCCGTTGTCCCTTTTTCCAGAAAAGGAGCTGATGTATGGACTTTATCATCGACGCAATCGTTGAATGGCTGAAAGGTCTGCTCGTCGATGGTATCATGGGAAATCTGGACGGCCTTTTCGATAACGTCAATCAGAGCGTTGGCGAAATCGCCACACAGGTAGGCACGACCCCGGCGGACTGGAACGCCGGGGTCTTTTCCATGATACGACAGATCTCCGAAACTGCCATTCTGCCAATCGCCGGGGTCATCCTCACTTTTGTTATGACCTATGAACTGATACAGATGCTCATAGAACGCAACAACCTACATGAAGTTGACACATGGATGTTTTTTAAGTGGGTGTTCAAAACCTTTGTGGCTGTGATGATCCTGACGAATACTTTCAATATCGTGCTGGCGGTCTTTGATGTGAGCCAGCATGTGATCCAGCAGTCAGCGGGCATTATCCAGAACGGGACAGAAATCACGCCGGATGTGCTGGACAGTCTGCGGACAGAGCTTGAGGCGATGGAGTTAGGCCCTCTGTTCGGACTCTGGCTCCAGTCCTTCCTGATCCAGCTTACCATGATTGCCTTAAACATCGTGATTTTCGTCATCGTATATGGCCGTATGATTGAAATTTATTTACTCACAAGTTTAGCGCCTATCCCGTTTGCCACAGTCCCCAACAGGGAAACCGGACACATGGGGCAGAACTATTTCCGCTCCCTCTTTGCGGTGGGTTTTCAAGGTCTGTTGATCTTAGTCTGTGTTGCCATCTATGCGGTGCTGATCCAGAGTATCGCCGCCGACGGCGACCCCATCGGGGCGATCTGGGGATGCGTGGGATATACGGTGTTGCTGTGTTTTACCCTGTTCAAAACGGGCAGCCTTGCAAAATCCATCTTCGGCTGCCATTAAGAGACTTCGGGCCATGCTGACCCGAAGCGGAAAGGAGGCGGTATGCCCCGGCGTTACAAACAGGGTGCGGACGGACAGCCGCACCCGGCTTTCTACGGAAAGCTCCCCGAAGAATTTTCTAAAGCAGACACCATGCGCTTTATGGTGGAAACCGATCTGAAACTGTCCGGGTGCGTATCGGCGGACACGCTGGCGGCACTCCGGGCGGAAGGCTATGACTACAAGGACGGGAACCTTGTTCCCGCCGGAAAGGAGGAAACCATGCAGGAAAAGGTTGCAAACACCACCCCGGCCGCACCGTTGAAGCTGGATGTAAGCGTGCGGGTCATCGAACCTGTGAAAAATCTGATGGGCTTTGCCAGCGTGAAATTCAATGACTGCTTTGTGGTGGAAAATCTGAAAATCGTACAGGGCAGCAAGGGCCTCTTTCTTGGGATGCCCAGCCAGCCGGACGGCAAAGGCGGCTATCGGGATATGGCCTACCCTGTCACAAAGGAGTTCCGGGAACAGCTCAATACTGCTGTTCTGCAAGCCTATGAGGCAAAGCTGGAACAGATGGCGGAGCGCGGCTCTGTGGGGCGTGCGTCCATCAGCGACCAACTCAAAGCCGGAAAAGCGGCTGCCGAACAGGCAAAGGCAGAGCGGCCTCCGAAGGAAAAGCCCAGCCGCAGTGCAGAGCGTTGACCTCGGGCCATGCTGGCACGAAGCAGAAAGGAGGCGGGAACCATGCCACGCAAACGGACGGGCTATGACGCGGCCTGCTATTACGACGGAAAACTGCTGGGCCGCTGTACCAAAGCGGACAGCGACGCCTATACCCTGTTGATGAACGCCTGCGGCGGGGAGGCCGCCCGTGTCCTTCGGGAATATGCCTATTTTTCCCCGGAACTGAAAGCCATCTTAGAAAAGGCAGCACTCATGCAGGCAGACCGGAGCCGGACGGGCGGAATGTTCCATGCGCCGAAAAGCTCCCCGTGGGGCGAGGTGCAGAATTGTGAAACCCTCTGTCCGGGGGTGTTTCTGGTATCTACCGCCAGCCACGGCGGAACGATGGTGGCAAATGAGGTAGCCGCCGTCCTCTCCCCAGCGGCGAAAAAGTGCGGCTTCAAGGATAAGGGCTATATCTGCTATGAGGAGGACGCACAGGAAAGTGTGGTGCTCCGGGAGCTGCTGGACAAAAAACTGTGGAACATCCCTGACCGCATTAAGGACAAAGGACAATTTGAAGAAAAGCTCAATCAGTCCATCCGGCAGTATCACCCCGAATACTGGCGGGCAAGGCAGAGCGGACGAGAAGCCGTCGAAGCTGCCCGCAGCACAGCCCCGGCCAAAGAAGCCGCAAGATAACCTCGGGCCATGCTGGCCCGAAGCAGTAAAGGAGGTGTACCAAAATGGCCTATGTGCCAGTACCAAAAGACCTTTCCAAAATCAAGACAAAGCTGGCCTTCAACCTAACGAAGCGCCAGCTTGTTTGTTTTTCCAGCGCGGCGGCGGTGGGCCTCCCGGCTTACCTGTTTTCCCGTGGCAGTATCGGGAACAGTGCCGCCATGTTCCTGATGATCGGCCTCATGCTCCCGTTCTTCTTTCTGGCTATGTATGAACGAGACGGTCTGCCGCTGGAAAAAGTGCTGAAAAACATCATCCGCACCCGGTTCCTCTATCCCCGTGTGCGGCCTTACAAAACCGAAAACTTCTATGCGCTGCTTAGCGCCAGAAAGGAGGCGCAGCCGATTGCGAAACAGCAGAAGGGCCGGAAAGCCCGCAGGCAGAAAGCCTGAAAAGCAGGGCCTTACCGGCCTGTTCACGAAAGGAAAGAACATTCCCACCACCGCCCAGCAGACCCTCCCTTACCGGGAAATGTACCGGGACGGGGTGTGCCGGGTAGCGGACCGCTATTACACCAAAACCATTGAATACGAGGACATCAACTATCAGCTCGCACAGTCCGAAGATCAGGCGGCCATCTTTGACGGGTGGAGCGCCTGCCTCAACTACTTTGACAGCAGCCTTCCGTTCCAGCTTTCCTTCCTCAACCACCGGAGCCGCCCGGGCAGCCGGTACAGCGTGAACATCCCCATGCAGGACGATGATTACAACAGCGTCCGGTGTGAGTATGTGGAAATGCTGGAAAACCAGATCGCCAAAAGCAACAACGGCATTGTCCGCACGAAGCTCCTGACCTTCGGCGTGAACGTGGACGACCTTCCCACCGCCAGGGCAAGGCTGGAACGTGTAGAGGCGGACATTTGCGGGAACTTCAAAAAGCTGGGCGTCAAGTGCCGCTCCCTTTCGGGGCTGGAACGGCTGGAGCTTCTTCACGGGCAGCTCCACCCCGGCAGCGGCTCCCCCTTCCGGTTTTCATGGGATATGATCCCCAAAACCGGGCTTTCCACCAAAGACTTTATCGCCCCGGACAGCTTCGACTTCCGTTTCAGCCGTCTGTTCCGGGTGGGGACGACTTGGGGCGCCGCCTCCTACTTGCAGATTTTGGCCTCGGAGCTCTCGGACAAGCTGCTAGCGGAGCTTTTGGAAATGGATGCGGAAATGACCATCACCCTCCATATCCAGACCGTCGATCAGGCCGCCGCCGTAAAATCCATCAAGGCCAAAGTCTCCGACATTGACAAGATGAAGGTGGAGGAACAAAAGAAGGCAGCCCGGTCAGGGTACGATATGGACATACTTCCGCCCGACCTTGTAACGTACAGCAACGACGCAAAGACCCTTCTGGAAGATTTACAGAGCCGGAATGAAAGAATGTTCCTGCTGACCTTCCTTGTGGTAAACATGGCTCCGACCCGCCGGGAGCTGGACAATGACCTGTTCACGGTGTCCGGTATCGTCCAGAAATACAACTGCACCTTGAAGCGGCTGGACTTCCAGCAGGAGGACGGTTTTCTTTCCAGCCTTCCGCTGGGCCATAACGGCATTGAGATCAAGCGCGGCATGACCACCAGCTCCACGGCCATTTTCGTTCCCTTTATGACGCAGGAGCTTCGCATGGATGGCGAAGCCGTCTATTACGGGCTCAACGCACTTTCCCATAACGTCATCATGGCAAACCGGAAAAAGCTCAAAAACCCCAACGGCCTGTTCCTCGGCGTGCCGGGCTCCGGCAAATCCTTTGCCGCAAAGCGGGAGCTTGTGAACGTGTTCCTTGCCACCCGTGACCGGATCATTGTGGTGGACCCGATGGGCGAATACTCGTCCCTTATCAAGCGGCTGGGCGGACAGGTCATCGAGATCGCCCCGGACAGCCCCCACCACATCAACCCGATGGACATTGACCTGAGCTTTGACGAGGAAAACCCGATGGCGCTGAAAGCCGACTTTATCCTGTCGCTGATGGAGCTGATCGTCGGCGGCAAGGATGGCTTGCAGCCGGTGGAGCGGACCGTCATTGACCGCTGTGTACGCCAGATGTACCGGGAACACTTGCAGGACCCGGAAACAAGCAAAATGCCGACCCTCCAAACCCTGTATGACCTGCTCTGTTCCCAGCCGGAGGGCGAGGCGGTGCGGCTGGCAACTGCCCTTGAAATTTATGTGTCGGGCTCCCTTAACGTGTTCAACCATGAAACCAATGTGGACTTAAACCGCCGTCTGGTATGCCTTGACTTGAAAAAGCTGGGGGCCGGGCTTCGGACGATTGCCATGCTCATTATGCAGGATTTGGTAAACTCGCAGGTGTCCATGAATTTCCTGCGCGGTATCGCTACATGGTGTTACTTCGACGAATTTCATGTGCTGCTCCGTGACCGTCTGACGGCAAGCTACTGTGTGGCGATCTGGAAAATGCTGCGAAAAAAAGGGTGCGTTCCCAGTGCTTTAACGCAGAACGTAAAGGATTTCCTTGCCAGCCCGGAGATTGAGAACATCTTTGAAAACTCGGACTTCCTTGTGCTGCTCTCGCAGGCACAGGGGGACCGGCAGATTTTAGCCAAACAGCTTGGGATCAGCCCCCACCAGCTTTCCTATGTGACCCATACCAATTCCGGCGAAGGGCTGCTGTTCTTCGGAAACACCACCATCCCGTTTGTTGACCGCTTCCCGCAGAATACCGAGCTGTACGCCATTATGACCACCCGCCCGGAGGACAAAAAACAGGAAATGAACCGGGCATAACACACTTCGGGCCATGATGGCCCGAGGTTTGGAAAGGAGGGATACATCATCGGAAAGAAACCGGACAAACAGAATTTTCAAAGGCCGGGGCCGACGGAGGATACCGGGGGCAATCGCCCCGGACCGGCGGAACGGGAAGGGCCTTCCCCCGCACCATCTCGACGCCTGCGGTTTGAGGACGAGGATACCGGGCAGGACAGTCCTTCGGGCCACGATGGCCCGAAGTCCAAAAGCGGCAAGTTTCAAGAGGACAGCCGGAAAAGCCGTCCCTCTGACCGCATGAGGCAGGAAGATGAAGCGGGCGGGCCGCAGGATACCGGCAAGGCACAGGAGCCGGAGGGCTCCGCCGAGAAGGCCGGGAGCAAAAAGGACAAGTACCAGAAAGCACAGGCAAAAGCGGAACACGCCGGGGAAAAGCTGGGAAAGGCCCGGGAGAAACTGGACAAGACTGAGGCAAAACGGGCAGCGAAGAAACCACCGGGGCTTGCAAAAAAGGCAGTCCGAGGAGCCCGTACAGAAGCATGGTTCTATGTCCACAACAAAATCCACGAAGTTGAGCATGAAAATGTGGGTGTGGAAGGAGCCCATAAGTCGGAACTTGTGGCCGAGGCCGGAGCCCGGAAACTGACCCGGTATGCCAAACGGAGATACCGGGAACACCCGGCCCGGAAGGTGGCAAAGTGGGAACGGAAGGACATAAAAGCCCGGGCCAATGTGGATTTTCAAAAGATGGCCTCCGATCACCCGGAGCTTGCCAGCAATCCGCTTTCCCGTGTGCAGCAGAAATGGAAACTGAAACGCCGGTATTCCAAAGAAGCAAAGGCGGCTGCAAAACAGGGCGCAAAGGCCGCAACGAAAACCGCTGCCGCTTCGGGAACTGCGACCCGTCGGGCGGCGCAGTTTGTGACCCGTCATCCCGTGGCGGTGCTGGTCCTGCTCCTGCTGTTGCTGCTCTGTTTTCTTGTGTCGGCGGTAAGTTCCATCTTCCCCACGCTTGGCAGCGGCCTCGCCAATGCGTTATCCGGCACCTCCTACGCCTCGGAGGATACGGACCTGCTGGGGGTGGACGAGGACTACACAGCGCTGGAAAACGAGCTGGCGCAGACGGTAGCGAACATCGAAAGCACCCATCCCGGCTATGACGAGTACCGCTATTCCGTGGACGAGATCGGCCATAACCCCTATGAGCTGGCGTCCTATCTCTCGGCAAAGTACCATGTGTATTTCCGTGAACAGGTGCAGGACGAGCTGCGGGAGATTTTCGAGGCACAGTATGAACTGACCTTGACGGAGGAAGTCGAGATACGCTACCGCACCGAAACCAGCACCGACCCGGAGACCGGGGAAACCACCACCGAGGAAGTTCCCTATGAGTATTACATTCTCAATGTGACCCTCACAAACAAGACGCTGCCTGCCGTGATCCTGCCGAGGCTTAACGAACAGCAGCGGGAAATCTACACCGTTATGCAGCAGCTCAAAGGCAACAAACCCTATCTGTGGGAAGGGATTTACAACGGTGGCGAAGATACCGGCCCCAGCTATGAGATACCCGGCGAGGCGCTGGATGACCCGGCTTTTGCGGCGCTCATGGAAGAAGCCACAAAGTACATCGGCTGGCCCTATGTGTGGGGCGGCTCCAGCCCGTCCACCTCCTTTGACTGTTCGGGCTTTGTCTGCTGGGTGTACACGGCCAGCGGCGTCCACAACCTGCCCCGTACCACGGCGCAGGGCATTTACAACCAGTGTGCTATCATTTCTCCCTCCGAGGCAAAGCCCGGCGACATTATCTTTTTCACGGGAACCTATGACAGCCCCGGCCCTGTGTCCCATGTGGGGATTTATGTGGGCGACGGGATGATGCTTCATTGTGGTTCACCCATCCGATACGCAAACATCAATTCAAGCTACTGGCAGACACATTTCTATGCCTTCGGGCGTTTGTGAGCCAGAGGAAAGGAGTCCTTGCATGAACAAAATCGACAAGCTCGATAAGGAACTGGAAAAAGCCCGGGAGAAGGCTGCCGAGTGGCAGGCCAAAATCCGGGAGCTGGAAAAGCAGAAACAGGAGGAAGAAAACAGCCAAATCGTGCAAGCGGTGCGCTCCCTCAAACTGACGCCCGCCCAGCTTATGGCTTTTCTGAATGACCCCAAAAACAGCCTTACCGCTTCGGGCCATACTGACCCGAAGCCGAAGGCACCCGAAAAGGAGGACACAGCCCATGAAGAAAATTAAATTTCGCAGGCTGGCGGCGATGGCTGCCAGCCTTTTGTGTTGCCTGATCTTTACGGTCCCGGCCTACGCCCAGAGCAGCGAGCCGCAGCCAGAGACAACGCCCGCCCCGGTGGAAACCGAAGCGGAGCCGGAAACCCAGAACCCCTTTACCCCGGACGGGACGGGAACCGTGGTGGACAACGCCACCGACGAGGATGGAAAGGAGTTCTACAC
Source organism: Blautia sp. MSK.18.38 (assembly GCF_024460535.1). Classification (NCBI taxonomy): domain Bacteria; kingdom Bacillati; phylum Bacillota; class Clostridia; order Lachnospirales; family Lachnospiraceae; genus Blautia; species Blautia sp. MSK.18.38. The sequence goes on from NZ_JANFYP010000024.1 coordinate 18,563, forward strand.
CATCACCACAGCAGACGAGAGCGTGTTTTATCTGGTGATCGACAAACAGAAAACCAGCGAGAACGTCTATTTCCTCAATACCGTTACCACAGACGACCTTCTGCCTCTTGCTGAACAGGGTAAGGAACCGCCCAAAGAAGTGACCCCTGAGCCAAAGCCAAAGCCCACCGAACCGGTGGAGGAAGTACCGGAACCCGAGCCGGAGAAAAAGGACAGCCCCCTTCTCTCTCTGCTCCTGATCGGTGCGGTGGTGCTGGCCGGCGGTGGGATTGGTTACTATTTCAAGATTTACAAGCCGAAGCATGAGGCTCCGGATTTGGAAGATGATTACTGCGAATATGAGGACGGGGAGCTGGAGGAGATCGCAGAGGAACCCGAGGATGAAGATACCCCGCCATGGGAGGAAGATACGGAGGAATGAGAATGAATTTTACAAGCAGCCCTTTTGAACGAATGATGAAGGAAGTACCGCACCCCGGCTGGGACAATGACGACCCTTGTAAGGGATGCCGTTATTACAAGGAGTGCAAAGGAAAGAAAAAACAGTGCCGGAAGAAGTTCCGGGCGCTGATCGTGGAGCCCCGCCCTTCGGGCCATCGTGGCCCGAAGTCATAAATGGACGCCCGGGAGCTGACCCGTGACGAGAAGAAGAAAATCCGCACTCTGGTCACGGGGATGTGCGCCAACTATGACCGGGAAAGCGGCCTGTGCCTTCCTCTTGACTGTGCCTGCTATATGCTGCACAAGTGCTGGACAGGGGCGTACTGCCGTTATTTCCGTGAGGCTGTCCTGCCTCTTAACCCGGAGCTTCAAGCGTCGCTGACAACGGAAGGTATCTCCCCGGAGCTGCGGGCCTGTGCGGTCTGCGGGAAGGCGTTCTTGCCCGAGGGGCGTCAAGCCTACTGTTCCGACGCCTGCAAGGCCGAAGGGAACCGCCGGAAAAGCCGGGAACGCATGAGAAAAATGCGGGAGAAAAGGCCGGGCGGCTGTTACGATTTGCCGCCTCCAAAGGCTTGACATTCCGGGCTTTTTTGAGGGTGTTTCCGGGGCGGGAATATCTTATTACATTCCTCCCCGGTCTGCCCTCTTATTTCGTAACATCCAGCACTTCGGGTCATGTTGGCCCGAGGCACAGAAAGGAGGGATCTCTTGGAGACAGTACAAGGATATGTGATTTTGAAAGCTGCCACCTTTGAAACCGGACACGGCTTTGCGCTGGGGCATAATCCGGGAGCGCCGAGCCCCTTTGTGACCTGGCAGTTTACCGAAGGGGAAAACGGCCATCGGGATTACTACTGGGGCCGCTATGGAACCAGTCAGGCGTGGGCGCAGAGGGACTTTGACCGCCGGGTGGACGACTATCAGCAGCTTTACCATGCGGCGGTCAAGCATACCGAGCTGGGACCGGAGGGCGTTTACCGCTATTATTCCACCCAGCGGCCCGTGGACATAGGAACTTACCCGAAGCCGCCGGATAACCAGCCCCTTTCCATTGTCAACTACGATGATGACAGGCGGCGTCCTGTGGCAGACGGCAGGCTGATGGCATGGGGCGAACTGACCTACGCAAAGCCGCTGACCGAAAAGCAGATGGAGGATTATGAACTGAAACCAGCACCGGGCAATCCTGACCGGGTGCGCCCATCCATTACCGCCCGGCTCAAAGAAGGAACCAGAGGGCAGGAACCCCAAAAGGAGCCCGGCCAGAAGCGGAGCCATAAAAACCATGAGGAACGATAAAGGAGGATCGCCATGCACGAAAAAGACAACTATCTGAAAACCGCCGAGCTCTCCACGGAGCAGAACTGCAACATGATCGACGGCGTACCCAACAACACGCCTATCCCACCCACGCCCCCGGAGCTGGACGCAAAACCGCTTGATAAGGTAAAGGAGCCCAAAGAGCGCCGGAAAGGCCGGGAGCTGGAACGCTGATGGAGAACCGCAAGCGGAATGTCCATCTGCACGTCATGGTAACGCCAGACGAGTTGGCAGCCATCCATGAGCGGATGGCCGAGGCGGGCATTTCCAACGCCGGGGCTTATGTACGGAAAATGGCTCTGAACGGGTATATCCTGCACATCGACCTTACGCCCGTAAAAGAGCTGATCTCTCTGCAACGGCGCTGTTCCAACAATCTCAATCAGGTCGCCGTACACGCACACACCTATGGCGTGTACCCGGAGGAAATCGACGGATTGAAGCGGGACTATGAAAAGCTGTGGGGCGAGGTGTCAAAGGTGCTGCGGGAGCTTTCCGAGCTGGTGGCAAAGTAAGACGAGGGCGGCAGGCTTCCGTTGCGGGGCTTGCCGCCCTGCTCTTTTTTTACCACTTCGGGCCAGTATGACCCAAAAGTTTTGGACAGGATTTACTAATCTTTCGCAACATTTATGTCCCCGGGCAAGCATGATAAAATAGAGGTAGGAAGGATAGATAAAGGAGGTTTTGAAGATGAAGATACTGCTAAAAATATTGGTTGCTCCCTTTGCTTTAGCGTTGTCCCTTCTGGCGGCTCTGCTGGTGTTCCTATTTGATATTTGTGCCGTCCTGCTGACGATTGCCTCTGTGATCCTGACGGTGCTGGGTGTCGCTCTCTTTTTCACGCCGACGCCCATAGGCGGGATTGTATTTCTGTTTCTTGCCTTCCTTCTTTCGCCGTATGGACTGCAAGCGGCGGCGGGCTCCCTTCTTTGGGCGCTGGACGGAGGCAAATCCGCTCTGTACCGGTTTCTGGCAAGTTAAGCAGCCTCGGGCCATACTGGCCCGAAGTCGGGGCGGTCTGAATGGGCCGCCCCTTTCTCATGGAAAGGAGGGATGATTTCTGGCTACCACAACTTTGTTGCAGCGCCATGCGGGCGAAGGCGAAACGATTGCTGAGGCTATCCGGGATTGTCTGGACTATGGCAAGGACCCGGAGAAAACAGAAAGCGGAAAGTATATCTCCGCTTATGAATGTGATCCGGCCACCGTGGCGGACGAGTTCCTTTTGGCAAAGGCCAGCTATGCCGCTATGACGGGCCGGGAACAGAAGAAAGAAAATAATGTGCTGTGCTATCAGATACGACAATCCTTCTATCCGGGCGAGATCACCCCGAAGGAGGCGAACCGTATCGGCTATGAGCTGGCTATGCGCTGGACAAAGGGGCGGCACGCTTTTATCGTTACCACACACACCGATAAGCAGCACATCCATTGTCACATTTATTACAACTCCACCACCCTTGACTGCACCCGGAAATTCCGAAATTTTTGGGGCTCCAGCTTCGCCCTTCGGCGGCTCTCTGACAGGCTGTGCCTTGAAAACGGGCTGTCCATCGTGGAGAACCCGAAGCCCCGGAGCAAGGGCAAGTATCGGAACTATGGAGAGTGGCAGAAAGACCGGAAAGGGCCGCTTTCCTATCAGGACAGGCTGCGCCTTGCCATTGATACTGCGTTGGCGGAACGCCCCGCTGATTTGGACGAATTTCTCAATTTGATGAAGCGGGCCGGGTATGAGGTCAAGACGGTTCGGGGCGGCGGTATCAGCTTCCGGCTGACCGGGCAGGGACAGGAACGCTTCACCCGTCTGCGTGCCTCCACGCTGGGGGACGGCTACGACTTGCAAGATGTTCTGTCCGCCATTGAGGGCAAAGAAAAACGCCCCGGGCGCTCGGAGCGGAAAATCAGTCTGGCGGTGGATATTCAAGCAAAGCTGGCTGCCGGTAAGGGGCCGGGATATGAACGCTGGGCGAAGGTATTTAACATTAAGCAGATGGCCGCCGCTCTTGCTTATATACAGGACAATGGCCTGACCGATTATGAGCAGTTGGCACAGAAAGCCACCGAGGCAGCAGACCGTTTTCATACCATTTCCGAGCAGATCAAGCAGACGGAACAGGCCATGAAAACCAATGCCGGGCTAAAGGCCGCAACGGTTCAGTATGCCAAAACCCGTCCAGTCTTTGAGCAGTATAAGGCGACGAAGTACAGCCGGAAATTCCTTGCGGAGCATGAGGCCGACCTTGAACTGTACCGGGCTGCACAAGCGGAAATGCGCTCTCTGCTGGGCGGGGCGAAGCTCCCCAAAATGGATGTGCTGAAGGAAGAAGGCCGTAAGCTCACAGCAAAGAAAAAACAGCTCTATGGAGAATATCAAAAGGCACGACGGGACATGCAGGAGATCGTCACGATCAAAGCGAACATTGACACTCTGATGGGCTACACCGAACCGGGAAGAAAGCAGGAAAAGGAGCGTTAAGGTTATGAAAATAAGGAGCAAAGCGACGCTGACACTTCGGGCCATGTTGGCCCGAAGATACGGGTTTGGGGCGAGCCCCAACAAGCCGCCTTTGTGCCACTTGTGGCCACAGAGGCATTGCTTGCCACTTAGCGACAGCCCCTAAAATGGCGCAAAAAAACAGAGGCCCTTATTCTGGAACCTCCGTTTCTCTGGCTTTCTTAATGCCCTCGGCTGTGGCTTCTATTACAACAAGCTCTTTTTCATTCATAGAATTTAGGAGCACATCAATGTGCTTTCTGCAAGAACTTGACCTTGCCCCTCCGTCCGCATGAATAAACTGGTCAACTGAAACGTCAAACATGGTAATGAGTTTAACAAAAAGGTCGAAGCTGGGATACTGACCTTTGTTCTCAATATTCATAATGGTACGGGAGTCACGGTCTACTAATTCCGCAACGTAGGCTTGTGTCCAGCCCTTTTCTTCTCTGGCTCTTTTGAGAGCTGCCCCGAGGCCGTGAAAGTCAAACCTTCTTTCATCTTGGTTCATTCTCATATCACCCTATATCATTGTACATTTCGGGCTGGATTATGAGAATGTAATGAAACTTTATGTAAGGTAGTATTTCATTTCACTATTCACTTGTAAAATCTTGATGTAAAAGCCAACAGGCTATATAATTTATGAAGAAATAATTTTTTGAAAAATCCGTCCGCTGTAACATTTCGCGGACATTTGCCTGTTATACTATCTGCAAAAAGCAAAGGAAGTGAGGATATGAAGCAGATTTTAATTGTCGAGGACGACAGTTTTTTGAATAAGATGGTGGCCTATAACCTGACCGCAGACGGCTATGGCGTGACTTCTGCCCTAAATGCCAGAACCGCAGCCGACGCCATCCGCCAGCGGGAATTTAATTTAGTGCTGCTGGACATCAACCTGCCGGACGGGAACGGTTTTGAACTGTGCAAGCTGATAAAGCCCCAGCACCCGGATACCATCGTGATTTTCCTGACCGCCAACGATCAGGAGAGCGACCAGATACGGGGTTATGAGGTGGGCGCGGTGGACTACATCACAAAGCCCTTTGTGATTGGGGCCTTGCAGCGGAAAATCAAAGCCATGTTCGCCATGCTGGAACACCACAAACCGGCCAAGGACATTTACGACGACGGGCGGTTGTTTCTGGACTTCTCGGAGCAGACGGCTTCCTTAAACGGCAAGCCCCTGACTCTATCCCCGATGGAGTACAAAATGCTGAACCTGTTTCGTAAAAATCACCGGCAAGTGCTGACCCGTGGGCAGCTTTTGGAAAAGCTGTGGGATATAGACGAGCGGTTTGTGGACGAACACACCCTGACAACCTCCATCAGCCGTATTCGCAGCAAGATTGAAGCCGACGGCGGCGCACCCTACATCAAGACCGTTTACGGCATGGGGTATCAATGGACGGGAGGCGAGGTAAAATGAAGTTTCAAAACCTCTCGGTAAAGCGGCTGTTTGGCCGGGTGGCAATGGAGCTTGTCCTCTCCATGTCCGGGATCACCATAGCTCTTTTTCTTGTGACAAAACAGATTGCGGTGCTGCTGACAGGCGGGGCGCTGCTGCTGTGCGCCATTGTAGGGATTTTTGTACTGACGCAGGCGTTTGGAAAGCGACTGTCGCAGTTTACCACTGACCTGTGCCAGACCTTAGACCACATGATCGCCGGAAATGAAGCGCCCCAGCGGCCAGAGGACAGCGAAACCCAGCTTGCCAGAATCGGACACCGGCTGGCAAGGCTTTACCAGATCATGCAGGAGAACCGCCGCCGGGTGGACGAGGAACGGCAGGAGTTACAGACCCTTGTATCGGATATTTCCCATCAGGTGAAAACGCCGGTAAGCAATCTGAAAATGGCGACGGACACCCTGCTGGAAAAGCCTATGGTCGAGGCAGAGCGCACCGACTTTATCCGGGGAATCCGCAGCCAGACGGATAAGCTGGACTTTCTCTTTCAGGCCCTTGTGAAAACCTCCCGTCTGGAAACAGGCGTGATCCAGTTGGACAAGAAACCGGGCCGCCTCTTTGATACCGTGGCACAGGCCATGAGTGGGATCGTGTATGCAGCGGAGAAAAAGGAAATCGCCGTGTCCGTGGACTGCCCGGAGGATTTGACCGTTTCCCATGACAGCAAGTGGACATCGGAAGCCCTCTTTAACCTGCTGGACAATGCGGTGAAGTACACCCCGGCAGGCGGGAAAATCGCTGTGTCTGTGGTGCTGTGGGAAATGTATGTGGAAATCAAAGTGACCGACACTGGCAAGGGCATTTCCGAAAGCAATCAGGCCGCTATCTTCCAGCGCTTCTATCGTGAGGAAGAAGTACACGAACAGCAGGGTGTGGGCATTGGCCTGTATCTGGCCCGCGAGATCGTAACGCGGCAGGGCGGCTATATCAAAGTGGTTTCGGAGCCGGGCAAGGGTTCGGAATTTTCCATTATGCTTCCCTTGCGTTGAGAGAAACTTTCTGCTTCGGGTCAAGTTGGCCCGAGGTGCAGAGATAAAATGAAATGTCCGAGCGTTGTAACATTTCACCTCAATTTTCAATGAATTTTTTTAGCCGCTGTAACATTTCGCGGACATTTGGGTTTTACAATACACTTATCAACAGGTAGGAAGCCTTGAAAGGAGTTTTGAATATGAGCGTTTTACAGACGATTGACCTGAAAAAGTATTACGGTACAGAACCGAACATTACCCGCGCCCTTGACGGCGTAAATTTCTCCGTGGAGGACGGCGAGTTTGTGGCTGTTGTGGGAACCTCTGGTAGCGGCAAGTCCACCCTGCTTCACATGATGGGCGGGCTGGACACTCCAACCAGCGGAACCGTGATCGTCCGGGGCGAAGAACTGGCAAAGAAGAACGATGAACAGCTTACCATCTTTCGCCGCCGCAACATCGGCTTTATCTTCCAGAACTATAACCTTGTTCCTATTCTGAATGTGTATGAGAACATCGTCCTGCCGGTGGAGCTGGACGGGGACACGGTGGATCAGAAGTTTTTGGACGAGATCGTTCACCTGCTGGGGCTGGAAGATAAACTGAAAAATATGCCGAATAATCTTTCCGGCGGACAGCAGCAGCGTGTGGCGATTGCACGCGCCCTGATTACCAAACCGGCTATCGTGCTGGCCGACGAGCCGACCGGTAACCTTGACAGCAAGACCAGCGCCGAGGTGCTGGGGCTTATCAAGCGCACCAGTGCGGAGTTCCGGCAAACCGTTGTGATGATTACCCACAACAACGATATTGCCCGTCTTGCAGATCGGATTGTCCGCATTGAGGACGGCAAAATTGTGGAATAAGTAGGGGGTGGCAGACTATGACATGGCCTTTTGAAAATGATACCAGTAACATTGAAAAGAAACTGGCAAAGCGCAGTTTGCACCATGAACGGCAGCGTAATTTATTTGCAATCATTGCTCTGGCACTAACTGCATTTATGATAACTGCGACATTTAGTATTGGCTTTAGTTACTTTGAAACCTACCAAATGCAACAAATCCGCTTAATGGGAACTACCGCAGATGCCGGAATCACAAATGTAACGGAAGAACAGTTGGTTGAGATTTCAAAATCAAGTCTTGTACTTGACGTAGGCATACAGCAGCGTTTAGGCAGTGTTGATACAGAACAACTGAGAAACGCAAGATTAGGTGTAGTATGGATAAATGATACAGAGTGGGAACACCACCGTCTTCCTACTATATCAGGTGTTGTAGGAAATTATCCGTTAAGTAAAAGCGAAATCATGTTGCCTACATGGGTGCTTGAACAGATGGGTATTTCTGATCCACAAATAGGGATGGAAATTGTGTTGTCATACCAAATTGGCGATAGCTATGATTATGTCACGGACACCTTTTTGCTGTCGGGCTACTATACGGACTACATTCCAATGCGCACAAATAATCGTGGTTATGTTTATGTTTCATCCGCTTTTAAGGATAGCTTAAATGTATCACTGGATAATAGTGTTACGGCAATGATCCGTTTTCAAGGCAATGATAATGCTGACAAAAACTGTGAAAGATTGCGGCGTGAGATTGACTTTACAGAAGGGCAAACATTTGAAATTGTACCATTAGAACAGGCAAATGGTGGAACTATTATTTTAGCTGTAATAATTTTAGCAGTTTTTATATCCTTTAGCGGCTATCTGCTGATTTATAATATTCTTTATGTCTCTGTCGTAAAAGATGTGCAATTCTATGGCCGTCTTAAAACGATTGGAACGACCCAAAGGCAGATAAAGAGAATTATCTATAAGCAGGCAATCAGAATCTCTTGTATTGGTATTCCGATTGGTCTGTTACTTGGTGCGGTTGTTTCCTTTGGCATTGTTCCTTACTTCCTGAATATGATGTATTCAACAAATTCTGATGTGGGAACAAAAGTATCTTTTTCGCCGTTTATTTTCATAGGAGCGGCCATATTTACGTTCATTACCGTTATGATTGCAAGCATGAAGCCCGCCAAAATTGCCGGAAGTGTTTCACCAATAGCAGCACTCCAATATACAGCAGCCAGCACAAAGAGCAGCGCCAGAAATTGTAGCAAAATGAAGTTGTCCAGAATGGCATGGAACAATGTCTTTCGTAATGCTAAGAGTACAACCCTTGTTTTTGCATCGCTTTTTTTCGGCCTTACCTTGTTCCTTGTCGTCACAGGGCTATTACATGGTTTAAGCCCGGAGAATTATGTGAGCCAATGGGGAGTAAGCGATTTTGCACTCACATATAGTATCCACGAAAGAGAAGATTTAATTTCCAGCGAAATGGTTTCAGAGATTGGTCAGCTTGACGGCATTGAGAATTTGAGGTTGACCTATGCACCTTATCCTCAAGTAGCAGCAGATGTTGTATATGACGATGCTGTATTTCACGAGTTTCTTGCGTCATTAGACGGAGTAAACGGCATTGATTTTTCTGATCCGGCAAAATTAGAAAATTATCAGCAAAACTTTTTTAGCGGGGTTTTTGGAATTGACAGTGCATATTTGGAAGAAATCAATAAAACCTTAAACTTGCCTATTGACACGTCTGCCTTTGAACAAGGAAAGGTTGTGCTGCTGTCCAAAACAGTAGAAGGCCTTATTCAGCCAGGGCAGGAAATAACAATCCAGACGCAGAACGGACAGCATTCCTTTATTGTAGCGAACGGTTATTTGAATGAAGGGTTTCGAGCAGGAGGAGGCAATGAGAGAGGGACGGCTCCTGATTTGTATATTAGTCAAACAGCTTTGAAAGAACTCTTTCCGCAATATAGAGTGTTCCGCGTGGCCTTTGATACGGATGGTCAACATGACGAAAGTATACTGCAAGAATTAAAGCAAATCACCGCATCACAAGCTAACATTGATATTATATCCCGATATGAACGGCGAGAAGAAATGCAGGAATATCTCATTACAGCAAAGGTTTTAGGAACAGGGTTGTCCGTGATCCTGCTGCTTGTTGGTGTCATGAACTTTGTCAATACAATGGTTGTCAATGTAAATACTCGGCGCTATGAATTAGCTGTTCTTGAAAGCATTGGAATGACAAAGCGACAAATCAAACGAATGCTATTTATGGAAGGTTTCTATTATTGGGGTGTTTCCCTTTCCCTTGCAGTCACCATTGGAACAGCAATCTTCATCTTGCTATATATGATTTTTAGTAAAGTGGCCTATTATGCTGTTTTCTCCTATCCATTTATCCCACTGGTGCTGGTGTCTGGACTGGTGTTGCTAATCTGCCTTATTGTGCCTATATGGGTCTACAAAACTGACGTTAACCTTCCAGTTGTGGAGCGATTGCGGTTGACAGAGTGAGTTTAATCAAATAGCAAAACATCCTTAGATCAATCATATCGAAGCGGAGCAGATTTTAGCTGCTCCGCTTCTTTAGTATTTTTCAAAAAATTCTTTTGAAATGTCCGAGCTTTGTAACAATTCAGCCTGTTTTTCTGTCGAAATCAAAGACGCCTCGGACATTTGTGTAACATTTGTAGTTTATGCTTGTGGTAAATCAATTAAGAAACATCTGCCCCCACAGCGGGGAAAAGAAAAAAACCGCTGACGGGCAGAGGATTTCGTGTGCTTTCCTATATCACTGACGATACGGCGGTTTTGAGAAATCAGAGCCGCCGTTTCTTTTCGCTCCCCTAAACCAACGACGACCTAACACCGTGTAAATCCACGGCGGCATATAGGAGGATTGCCGCCGTGTCTATCTTTGCCTTTTTTCACAGTGCCCATGACCTACATCAGTTAAAAAAAGCATAGCCCCGCCTCCGGGTTATTCCGGCTATGTATGCGAAATTTGTTGGAACCTTAACTATTATGTCATTTCATGCGTCCGTGTGGCTTCATGCCGCCCGGGCGCTTTTGCGTTCTTATGGGGCGGCTTCGGGTCATGTTGGCCCGAAGCCATTCCCCGGTGCCGCTCCCCGCCGCCTTCGTTTCGGTCACTCGTCAACCAACAACCGAAACGGAGGTCAATATGGCTATTATCAATTTGCGGGACTATTACCCGTTCTATACATCGGATTGCTTCATGGAAGTATCGGAAGAAGTTGCAGAAATGTTCAAAGAGTTTGATCGTAAAGAGGCTGCCTACCGGCTGCGTACATACCGCCACAAAGCCTACTATTCCCTTGATCGGGATGACGGGCTGGAGCATGAAGCTGTCTTTGTTGCCTTATCTCCCCATGAACTGTATGAGCGGAAAGTGACCATGCAGGAGCTTCACGCAGCGATTTCCAGTCTGCCGGACAAACAGGCAAAACGGATTTATGCTCATTTCATTCTCGGCATGACCAAACAGGACATTGCCCGGGCAGAGGGCGTCCATGAAAAAGTGGTTCGTGTCGCAATCGAGCGAGGTCTGCGGCGCTTAGAAAAAATTTTGAAAAATTCTTTGTAAGGCGTACCGATTTAGGCCGGAAAATGAAATGGCTTATGAGAGGCAAAACACTTCGGGTCACAATGGCTCGAGGTTCAGACAAGCCTCATGCAGATTGAAAATCGAATAAAAAGACACCCGGATACGAAGGGGAACGCGCTGTGTGACAGACCCGCCATGACCTCGGATTTCAGAGAATACAGTCTTTGTAAAACTGAGCGAGCGAACAGGTCCATGCCATAGGTGGGGCAAGGCTGGCTCCACCGGAACAGGCGCAGAACCCGGATACTTGCGTTTAGTCACAGTCCGAGCGTTGAAGCGGCCTTGCAAGCCGTGAGCCGTCGCAGGCAATGAGAACGCCTTGCCATCAGAATGGGGAGAGTTGAAATACTATGGGGCATGAAGCCTATGTCCGTCCGGTGTGTCTGAAATGAAGTGAAAACCTATGGGGAGCCCCCGGCAATGCTGTCTGATGATAGGCCAACCGATCCGGCGTGGCTCCCCATCTTTTCAAAAAAGGAGCATTTTATGGGAAATGCGTTTGGAATGATCCCCGGCTTGGAAACGGACGAATGGAGCAATGACGCCTGCCGCGGTTATGTCATTATGGCAATGGAGAACTGCGGATTTTCAAAGAAGGATATACGGCGTGTTGTGGGGCAGCTTTATGAAGTATTTGACCTCAACAGCGTGGAGGACGCCAAAGAAAAGTACCTTTCCAGTCCTTACTGACCTCGGGCCATATCGACCCGAAGTGGAGAAAGCTCAAAGGGCGGCACCTGCTGGGTGTCGCCTTTTGACATTTCCCCACAGGACAAGCGGGAAAGGCAGGCATATACACGCACTTTCGCAAAGGAGGTTTTCAATGACGCAAGCTGTCACTTATGAACGAGAAACAAAGTCTGTCGCATTTCAAGGGAAGATCATTGTGCTGGAAAGCCTCACGCCGGTACTTCCCCCGAAGGAGAAAGCACAGCGCAAAAAAGAAATTGAGCGTTGTCTTTATGAGGTGTTCAGAAAATATGGGGACAGATTTCCCTAATCATTCGCAACATTGTTGTCCGGGGCTGCTGATGGTATAATATAGTTGTAAGGTTGGTAGCTCCATTCCAACAAGGAAAGGAGCCCAATATGGAATTTATCAGAGAAGATTGTATTTACGCAAGACAGTCAGTAGACCGCAAGGACAGTATCAGCATTGAAAGTCAGATTGACTTTTGCAAGTATGAATTGAAAGGTGGGAGCTGCCGGGTATTCAAGGACAAAGGCTATTCCGGTAAAAATACGGATAGGCCGGAGTTTCAAAAGCTGTTGGGCGAGATCCGCAAGGGAAAGGTCAGGCGGGTCATCGTGTATAAACTGGACCGTATAAGCCGCTCTATTCTGGACTTTGCAACGATGATGGAGCTGTTTCAAGAGTATGATGTGGAGTTTGTATCATCCACAGAAAAGTTTGATACTTCGACCCCGATGGGCCGGGCCATGCTGAATATCTGCATTGTATTCGCCCAGCTTGAACGGGAGACAATTCAGAAGCGTGTCACAGACGCCTACTATTCCCGGTGTCTGAAAGGTTTCCACATGAGCGGACAGGCACCATACGGTTATCAGTTAGAGCCTACTGTGGTAGAGGGTATCCGTACAAAGAAAATGGTTGCCGACCCCATAGCCGCCGACCATGTACGGCTGATGTTTGAAATGTACGCTGAACCGGAAACCTCCTTCGGAGATATTACCCGATACTTCGAGGAACAGGGTATCAAGATTTACGAGAAGTCAATGGTTCGGAGTTTTCTTTCCCAGCTTTTGCGAAACCCCGTTTATGCACAGGCCGACTTGGAGCTGTACGAATTTTTCAAGAGTCAGGGTGCAGCGATTGTCAATGACGCTTCTGACTTTGCCGGAACAAACGGCTGCTATCTCTATAAGGGGCGGGATGTGAAGGAGGACAAGGACAGGTGCTTAAAAGACCAGATACTTGTTATCGCTCCCCATGAAGCACTCATTTCCTCTGACACATGGCTGAAATGCCGGAAAAAACTTATGGCAAATACCACCTTCCAGCAGGGACGGAAACCGAAGAACACTTGGCTGGCTGGAAAAATCAAATGCGGGCATTGTGGGTATGCTCTGAAAGCCACCCATGTACCAAATAGCACCGGATATTTCCGCTGTACCAAACGGACGGAAAACAAAGGCTGTCCGGGCTGTGGGAAAATCCGCAAAGAAGAATTTGAGCAATTCATTTTCTCGGCCATGCAGGAAAAGTTCAAAGACTTTCAGATACTCCACGGCAGAGAGGAAAAAGTCAATCCGAAACTGACCGCCTATCAAGTGGAGCTGGCACAGGTGGAGGCAGAAATTGAAAAGCTGCTGGATACGCTAACCGGAGCCAATGCGACCTTGCTTGCCTACGCTAACAAAAAAATTGAAGAACTGGACACCCGACGCCAGACCATTTCAAAGGCAATCGCTGAATTGAGCGTTGAAACCATATCTCCCCAGCAGATAAAGAAGTTATCCTATTATCTCGACAACTGGGACAGCATAGATTTTGACGACAAAAGAAAAGCCGCCGATGGTTTGATCTCTACAATCAAGGCCACCAGCGACCGTGTTCAGATAGAGTGGAAAATCTGATATTTCCGCTCTATCGCCCCTCATTTCTATTTTATCTCGTTTGTACCCCTTGTACACCGATGTTTACCAGCTATTTTGCTTGTCAAATATAATTTAATACCGGAAAATAAATGTGTTTTGGAAATTGTGGATGGAATGCAACGTTTAAATGCTATTATATCCTTTATATTAGGCGAATATGGTATTAATTATCAGGGAAAAATTTGCTATTTTAATCCTAGTTCATATAATGAAACATTTCAGCTAATGATGGATAAAGATATGCGTTTGAAAGTTCATGAAAAAGCTTGCTATTTACCAAGAGATTTATGTCTTGATTTTACTAGATATCAATTGCCAACAATTATAACTGGTAAAAATAATGAAACTGTAGATATGATATTTAGCAGGATAAATTCTACAGGGAGAAAAATTTCTAATCAGGATTTAAGGCAGTCCATGGCAGTTGGAGAATTCCCAGATTTAGTAAGAAGAATTGCTAGTGACATTAGAATGGATAATACTTACGATGATCACATTAGATTGTGTGAAATTCCACAAATAAGTGTTGGACATAAAGAATATGGATATGGAGTTGATTTAAATGATATTTTTTGGAGAAGGCATGATTTAATTAATGCCCAAAATGTCAAAGAGTCAAAAGATGAAGAAATAATTGAAACTTTGCTTGCTACAGTATTATTAGATCAATTCAAAAAAAGCAAAAGTTCTTTGGATGAATTATATAGAAAGAATTCTAAACTTAATATAGAAATTGAAGGTAGGATTAGAGAAATTGGGAAAAACAATTTAGAAGAAAAATTTAAAAAAGTATTTGATATCTTCGATATGATTTTTGTTTCTGTAAATTCTGATTTTTCGTCTTACTTATTTGAAAAAAAGAGAACAAAAAATAAAGATGAAGGATTTAAGGTAGTATTTTTAGCTTTATATAATTTAATATCTGATGGATATATTATTGTAAATTATACGCAAGTAGCCCAAAAAATAAAAAATGCTGTTAGTATCATTGAGGGTTTTACTAATAATAACGTTATTGATTATACAAAAATGAAAATAACGGTTGATAATTTGTATAATTTATTGAAACCAGCATTTGCAAAATCAATTGAGAAAAAAAGTAATGCTATAGTTGGAGAAGTTAACAAAAGATTAAGTTATTCTAAAATAGAAAGTCAATTGACAGAGCTTAAGATAGGAATTTCTTATTTTACTTCATGTCAAGTAAATAATAACACAATAAAAGATATAGCAAAAACGCTAGTTGCAATGGCAAATATTTCTGATGCAAAAGAGGAAGGAATGCTTATAATAGGAATTGCTGATTCTAAAAAAACGTATGATGATTGGTATAACCTCTTTAAAGGGCAAGTTGTTATAAATAATCAACATTATATTCCTGGAATAGCAATAGAGGCAAGACGTTTATGTGGAGGGATAGACCAATATAATAGAAAACTAAGACAACTCATAGAAAATGAACCAATATCATCTAAACTAAAACAATATATATTAGAGACATTTGAAATAGTAGATTATTATGATGTGGAAATAGTAATATTTAAAAGTAAATTTATGGGTGAGATTAGTTTGTACGATAATCAAAAATATATTAGACATTCCAGTGAAACAAGAAGAATATAGATATAGTATGCACAAAATGGAAATATAATCATACTCACAGAATCAATTCTACGCAGAAATCCTTATATACAACCTTAAATTCTGGACGAAAACCATCTACCCTAACAACTTTACCTTAAAGGCATTTGCGTTGAAATTTGATGGTTATTTCATTAATATATTGTGAAGAAATGAGTATAACACGACTGCTGCTGTGATGATATTTATATCTGCTTTGTCAGAATCAAAAAACAGGTTGCTGAACAGACATGATCTATATTATAATGTACATATAACAAAATTCACTTGGAGGTGATAATATGCCATTACTTAAAGAGGAATATAGAAAAGAAGAGAAGATTAATGGTGTAATCTATAATATGTCACCATCACCGAATTATCAGCATGGGATTGTAGACGGTAATATTTATTCCATCATAAAAACAGGATTAAAAGGCAGCTTGTGTTTAGCATTTATGGAGAATCTGGATTATAAATATCATGCACAGGAAAGTGATGATTATGTAATACCGGATGTAATGATTATATGTGACCGTAAGCATTTGAAAGGTGGTTCTTATACTGGTACACCCAGATTTATTGTGGAAACTCTTAGTCCTGCAACAGCATTGAGAGATATGACCGTAAAGAAAGAAATTTATCAAGCAGCAGGCGTAGAAGAGTATTGGATCATCTCACCGAAAGAAAGAGCAGTACAGATTTATTATCTTGAAGATGGTAAATATGATTTGAAGTATAGCTATATCTTGCAGGATGATCCAGAAGAAGATCATTATAATGCAGATACAGTGGTGACGCTGAAAGATTTTCCGAAAATCTCTATGACATTAGCAGAGATGTTTGAGAACGTAGAATGATTATAATTTAATATGAGACAGTATGAAAGCCCTCGGGAGTTAATCCTGGGGCTTTTGGTATGTTGAGAAAATTATTCGTCTTCGGGTAAAGAAATATTATTTTCTTTTTGGAAATCCATAAAAGTTTTACCAGTATATTTGGTAATAGTATTTTGAAGAGCAAAAAGATAGGAAGAAGCCTTTTGAAGATTTCCATTGTTAATATCAATTCTGAAATTATCAAGTTGTTTCATAATATCTGTTAGTAGGCTATGAAGATTTTCTTGTTTACTTTCATATAAAAATTCTGCAAATGGCATACCTGCAAGATAAACCATAAATGTAGGATTTATTTTTAATGAACTATTTAAATTTTTTAAATGGTCTAAAAAAATATCTTTATCATTGACAGTGCTTAATTGTCTAAAGGCATGATTAAGTAATTGGCTTTGTGTAGTAAGTAAAGACTCTAATAAACGTTCCTGTTCTTCGACAGTTCTACTTTGGACTACTCGAAGCATTTCAATTTTTGTCGCAGATCCGTTTACTGGAACAGCACTTATTATTTGATCTATATAGTTAATACTCTGAGTTTTATTCAACTCTATTTCTTTAGAAGTCATTGCTCCGAATTTTACAATAGCAATAATTTTGATAAGATCGCTTCTATATATGGTTAATTGACGATTATCATCTCCTTTTTTTCCATCACGTTCAATTTGAGAATACCAATAGTCATTTTGTTTAACAAGGTTTGAAATCTTTTTCTTAGTTATTTTTCTGGCAATGCGTAATTCTTTGAGATGATCTATTAAGCGGATTTCCTGAGTATCTATTATTATTATTTGGTTTTTATTATAGCGTAAAAGACTTGCGAGAGTAGCCATAATATTGTATTCCTCCAGACAATATACATTTTTATTTTTGATACATTTAGATATATACAATAATAATACAATATATACAAAATAACAATGATAATTGTATCGTAAATTATAAAAAAGGCATGTTATTTTTAATATACAATTTATTATATACAATAAAACAAGAATTATACAATAAAAATATGAAAAATTGTATTTTGCAATTGACATACGACATACACAGTGATATAATTCAAAATGTAAGCAAGATACAGAGCAGTACAGAGTAACATAACTGCTCTGTTGATGGGATAACAGACACATTGGAACAGGTAAACAGAACTTAATCAAAGCGTAACATTATAGGTTAACACAAACAAATGTTCTGGCATATAATGGCGTTACGGATAAAAAGAAAGAGACAACGGTATTTGGCGATACCATCATCTCTATCTTATAGGATGAGTTCTAAACTCAATCCAGTATGTATTGTACAGGCATCAAGAATGAAGTCTATACTTTTCCTTAGACAAGATAAAGTATATCATTAAATTCATTTTTGTGCAAGTCTGCACAGTTTATTTCCCGATAAAAAAATTTAAGGGCAGCAAGATATGGCAGGTAAGCTATGTACTTTTGTGCATTTGCAGATTGGTTTATTTCCTGTACCCAAATGTACTATGAAAACTGAATAACAGGAGGATCGCACTATGATAATAGATTATTTTCTATACCATTTATAAAAATGGTGTTGCTTTTGGATTCTTGGGTTATGCCAAGGGAGAAAGTGTATCTATAGGCATAAAGAAGTGAAGATTTGAAACTTGGATTTCATCTTGATTATATGGATGGAATCAAAAATTTTTACCTTTCAGTGGTCAGTTATACAACACTATTGAAATTGTATTACTATCCTATAGCACACTACGGACTAACTAATAAACAGGAAAGTGATAAATACGGGAGGTGATTTATCAAATGAACAGATTGGGTTATGTGATTCTAAAGATTTTGAAAAAGAAGAATTGTACCAGCCATTTTCACAGCATGACATTACAGGAAATCATGGAAATATCAAAATCATGCAGAACAACAACTTCTCGAAAAATAAAAAAATTACGAGAGCAAGGATATGTAGAGCGTGGATGTGGAGATTGGCAAGCATACACATACTACATTACAGAAAAAGGCTTAAAGCTAATAAAGGATGAAGAGGAGAACGAACATGCTTAAAGATTCAACGGCAGTTATTGGTTTAGGTTTAGGCGGTATGACTGTAACTTATGAGTTCCAGGAGAAAAATTATCTTACATATTCGGTAAACGGATCAGAACAGGATATTAAAAGTATTCCCAATGCTAAAAATAGTATGAGGCTTGAAGGATATGACGGTCTTGCAGGAAATAGAGAGCTTGCCTATGAAGCGTTAAAACGTAACAAACATATATTGAAGAAACTTAAAGAAATAGAGAAGAAAATCATTATTGTGATTGCTTCTGCCGGTGGTTCAACAGGATCAGGATGTATTACATTTGTAAGTGAAATTCTGGTGCAAAATCCAGATAAAATTGTTGTTCCAGTAATTCTTATGCCAAGACAAGATGAGTCAATTCAGAAAAGACTGAATGCGTATAATGTGGCAAAAGAACTCATGCAGATTGAAGAACTGGGTGCCATTATTTTTGTAAATAATGAATCTTATTCAGATTTGAAAAAGATTAATACGATTCTGGTAAATATGTTGGATGCATTTTTAAGTGATACTTCCTATTCCAGTGGGTCAAACTTTGATGATTCTGAAAAGATGAAGATGCTGAAAGATAACGGTGCATTTGTGATTGCTATGTTATTCTTAAAGCTGTACAGGATGCAATGTTCAAAGAAATTGATGCTCGTAAAAAGGCACTCAAGAAAAAGAAAGAGTATTACGATTATGATAAGACTATTAAGAAGAAAACAGATGAGATTGAACTTATCAAGCAACAGATTCGTGGACTTGAAGGACTGACAGATGCAGAATCTAAGGCACAGAAAGCACGACTTGAAGCATCACTCAAGGATAAACAGGATGATTTAGATGATACTGTACGTGACCATGTATATGACATTACAGTGAATGGTCTGGATGATCTTGAAACTCAGTTGAGTGAAGATTTTGAGAAGTGGTCTAATCAGCTAAGTTCAGACCTTGCAAAAATGTCAGATGCTATCAGTAATACTATTAGCGGTGCTGGTGAAAATTACAGTGACATGATGGCAGGTATTGATTATATCTTGAATAATATTGGCGGTATAACTTCTGGTCAATATTTTACTAGCCAGGATAAATCCAATATGAAAAAATCTAATTCCTTTGATACTGGATATAATTCTGGACATCTAAAGGGATATGCAAAGGGAACGAAGCATGTAGGTGGAGTTCCAAGAGTTGCAATGACAAATGAGAATGGTCGTGAAATCATTGTTACTAAGAAAGGTATTCTTACTCCTGTAGAACCATCTGACGGTATTATTCCGAATGATATGACAGAAACATTGATGAAAATGGCAGAACGTCAGCAGAATTACGCAATGAATAGTAACTTTAAAATGCCAGAACTTAAAGTTAAGGATGCTTCTGGAAACAGTGTAAACAATGTATACAATACATTTACTGTACAAGGTGATCTAACACGTGATACTCTTCCAGAATTGAATAAGATTCTTGATCTTGCAAGTAGTAAAACACAAAATGATATCCGTAAGAATAAGCGGAGATTTGGATGATTGTATTATTCTTTAAAAATGGTATGTTTGGTGATTGATCCTGTAGGAAATTGGATATCTGAGGAAAACAATAACAAGTAGAAAGAATTAACAGTAAACATTTACAGGATGATGTTCAGACGGAGAATATCATCCTGTTTTTAATAAAAGGAGTCGAGTTCTTTGGCTCTGTCTATGAACAATTCTAATAAAAATCCCAAAATATAAAAATAAATAATGGAGTGATAAATACTTTGCAATGTAATGAAAAAGACGACCTATATAGTATGTTGAAATATCTGCAAGAAAATGATATTGTTGATATGTCACAAGTGCGGAATGTAATTGAAATGAAAAAAAGAGAGGAATTATTAAAACAACATCATGGAAAAATAACGCAGGGCAGTGATGGCAAATGGAGAACTTATGTAAAAGATGAAACAAAGAAAAATGGTTTGCGGATGATAAAAAAATCATCAAAAGCCAAGTTAGAAGATGAAATTATTTCCTATTATAAAGCACATAGCAACAAAAAGCCTACATTTGATAAAATGTATAAGAGTTGGAGATCAGTGCAGGATCATTTAGTTGGGGATAACACTATATATAAGTATCAGACTGATTACAAACGTTTCTTTGAAGGCTCAGAATTTGCTGCACAGGAAATAGAAAAAATTTCCGAAGATGATTTAAAAATATTTTTCCATGACAGTATTGTTTCCAACAAATTGGGTAAAGGGGCATTTAAGAAATTATTTGGATATGTAAATAATACATTTGGAAAAGCGTACAGAGAAAAAGTAATACATGAAAATCCAATGAGTTATTTGGTGTGTAAGCAGTTTTATGGCTATTGCGAAGAAATAAATAAGCCATTGTCACAGCAGATATATTCTGACGAAGAGGTAAAAACAATATTGGAGTGGTTACATAAAGAATACGAAGAGAAACCATCCTATATTCCCAATTATGCTGTGGAATTTGCCAGTCTCACGGGCATGAGGGTAGGAGAGATTGTTGCTCTGAAATGGGAAGATTTTGATTATGAAAATGGATTTTTCATGATTGATAAGTCTGAAAAGTTCAATAGGATAACCAAAGAGTATTATATTGATACTACCAAAAATAAGAAAAAGCGGCAATTCCCTATAGATGAGAAATTGAAAAAGCTTTTGCTTAAAATAAAAAAGAGTGAGCTTAGTGCAGGATATCTCTGTGAGTGGGTATTTGCAAATGAAGAAGGAAGAATTCATGCGCCTGTTGTTTCATCTTGCATCAAAAATAAGTGTAAACAATTGGAAATACCAGAAAGAGGAATACACGCATTCAGAAAAACTCTTAATTCCAACATGAGATGTGCAGGCGTATCAGAAATGATGACTTCTTCTTTGTTAGGACATTCTCCGCAAGTTAACAGACAATATTATACTTTTGATGTGACAACCTTATCTGATAAGGCAGAGATAATAACCAAAATGCATGAAAACATTGGATGAGTTCTAAAAAAGGTAATAAAGGTAATAAAAAAATCCGAAGTCATCAGACCTCGGAAATCCTTGAATTTGTTAGAAATATCGGGGCAACAGGATTTGAACCTGCGACCTCACGGCCCCCAGCCGTGCGCGCTACCAAGCTACGCCATACCCCGCAACGCATATAACTATAACATAAACGAATTGTAAATGCAACCATTTTTTGAGGAGAAAGATGGTTGTATGGATGATAATAAAGAGTGTGATCCCTTGATACTTTCATAGGCTTCACACTCTTTACATAATATGATCAGGCTGTCTGTATTGTGTTACCTGGGTCAGGTAAAATACCTCTTCCCTGAAGTACAACGACAAGAGTTTCTGTTGTGTCCTGTAAATTTTTGATATCTTTTCGGATATTCCGTTCTGCAAGCTTAACATCCAGTGAAAGGTCGTCCAGGCGTTTTCTGTTGGTATCACATTTCAGATCGATCATTTCAAGTCTGTTTTCTACCCGGTTGAAGCGGGCATCTATTTCATCAAAACGAACATCCATAGCATCAAGACGAGCGTCGATACCGTCAAAACGAACATCCATAGCATCGAGACGAGCGTCGATACCGTCGAGACGAACATCCATAGCATCGAGACGAGCGTCAATACCGTCGAGACGAGTATCCACTGCATCCAGTCTGGCGTCGATACCATCTAATCGGTTATTTATATTGCCCAGCTGGACATTGATCGGGTTTATCATACCGGCTAATAATTCCAAATCTTTCTGATCTAGCATATGCGCATCCTCCTATAAAAATTGTACCGCATATTTCTCTGTGCGGATATTGTATCATGTTTCGAGTATGAAGTCTATGAAATTATCAAAGAACAAAATGGACAGGAACAATAAGTTCTTGACTAGTATAATATATATAATAAGAAAAAACAAGACATATTTTTATATCTTTAATAATAATAGAAAATGCAGGCGAACTACCTGAAGAATAAAAAAAGGAGGCCGGGAGTTGTGCGGACTCCCGGCAAAAAAGTATGAAAAAGAAAAAGATTGTTTAGCATTTGCTATCTACAGTTAATAATATAGTAAAAAAATGTGTGCATTGTGTGAAAGGAAAATGAAGAGAATGTGAAAACTGCCGCTTAATGTTAGATTAAGCGACAGTAATTTTTTCGGATTATTCTGTTGTTTGATCCAAGATTTTGAACCATATGTAATGATAACATCCGCTTTAATGCTTGTCAAGCGATCTGAAACTGCCATAGCTGTCCAATTATGTCGTTTTTTGTGCCGTTTTATGCAGCTTTTTATGTAAGTATAATTCGTTCGGCAGAGGATGTCCTGTGAAATTATACCAGTTTATTTAATTTTTCAATAATTTCTGTAAGTTCTTCTCTGGAATACCCGCCAAAGCTTACCAGCGCACGTAATGGCATGGAGTCGGTCATGGCTTCTGTCATTTCTTCAGTGATAGCTTCGGAAGCGGCTTCAGAAGAGGACTCTTCACCAACGTTCATGGCTGAGATATATTTTGCTGTCAATTCTTTTGCTGTTTCGCTTGTTTTTGGGTTGCGGAACAGTTCGCCAAGGGTGGTGTTCATATGAACATGCATCGGAAGCTCCTGGCTGCTGTTCAGATGGATCCTGCCTTCAAGATGGATATCTCTGGAAGATGTACCGACAAGGAGCTTATATTCGCCGCTGGCTGCGAACCAGTCATGAAGTTCTGTATTGTACCATGCGAAGCTTCTCTTATCCAGCTCCATGGTTACTGCTTTGGTTTCGCCTGGATTCAGGAAAACCTTTTCGAAGCCCTTGAGCTCTTTTTCCGGACGGATCGCGGAACTGGTACAGTCTTTGACATAGAGCTGTACGACTTCTTTTCCTGCCATATTTCCTGTGTTTGTTACATCAACCGAAACGGTGATGGTGTCTTTGTCTGTAGGATTTTCATTGGAGATCTTCAGGTCGCTGCAGGCAAAGGTAGTGTAGGAGAGTCCATAGCCAAACGGATATGCTACATCCATTTCTTTTGTATCGTAGTAGCGATAGCCTACGAATACGCCTTCATGGTATTCAACCTTTTCACCGCCGCCGAAGTTCAGGTAGGATGGATTGTCGGAGAGCTTGAGCGGCATTGTCTCGGCAAGCTTGCCGCTGGGATTTACTTTTCCGTAAAGGATGTTTGCGACAGCGGTACCGCCTGCCTGACCGCCGAGGTATGCTTCCAGAAGGCCTTTTATATCATTGAGCCATGGCATCTCCACGGGGGAACCGTTGTGGAGGACGATCACGGTATTCGGCTGTACTTTAAGGATCTCAGCAATGAGACGGTTCTGGCATTCAGGAAGCCTCATGTGGGAACGGTCGTATCCTTCAGATTCAAAGCTGTCCGGAAGTCCGGCGAAGATCACAACCTTGTCAGCGGCGGCAGCAGTTTTGATCGCTTCAGCTGCAAGTGCGTCATCGTAGAGATTTTTGTCTGCAGGAAAACCTTCTGCATAAGTAACCTGTGCATCGGAAGGAACGGAATCCAGTGCGTTTGTGATCTTGAAGCAGTTGATATGAGAGCTTCCGCCGCCCTGGAAACGAGGCTTCTTTGCAAAACCACCGATGAAAGCAATTTTCTCGGATGCTTTCAGAGGGAGGATCTGCTCATCGTTTTTCAGAAGAACCATAGATTCTTCGGCAATGTGGCGTGCTTCTTCATGGTCTTTTTCCATGGTGAATTCCTGCGGTGCCCGGTTGTCTGCATATTCAAAAATTATGCGTAGAATGCGTTCAACAGCCTGGTCAAGAATGTCTTCCTTGAGGGAGCCGTCTTTTACGGCCTGTACGATGAGGGCATCGTTGACCCCATTGGAGGAAGGCATTTCCAGCTCAAGACCTGCCTCAAGACCTTTGACGCGGTCATTGACTGCACCCCAGTCGGACATTACATAGCCCTTGAAGCCCCAGTCACCGCGGAGAACATCTGTGAGAAGCCATTTATTCTCAGATGCGAAAGTGCCGTTGATCTGGTTGTAGGAGCACATGAAGGTGTATGGCTGAGCTTTTTTTACTGCGGTTTCGAATGCAGGGAAATAGATCTCACGTAAAGTGCGCTCATCAGCCTCGGAAGAATTGCTCATGCGGTGATATTCCTGGTTGTTTGCTGCAAAGTGCTTGATAGAGGTTCCTACATGCTGGGACTGTACTCCGTTTATAAAAGCGGCTGCGATCTCACCTGCGAGATATGGATCCTCGGAATAATATTCGAAGTTTCTTCCGCAGAGAGGAGAACGTTTGATGTTTACGGCCGGTCCGAGAACTATGGATACATCGTTGGCCTGAGCTTCTTTTCCGATGGTTTTGCCCATTTCTTCCACCAGCTTGCGGTCAAAGGAGCAGGCGCTTAAAGCGGCCGGCGGGAAGCAGACGGCCTTGATGCTGTCATTCATTCCAAGATGATCGCCCTTGTCATCCTGCTTACGAAGTCCGTGAGGGCCGTCGCTGACCATTACTTCCGGGATCCCCAAGCGTTCCACATGTTTCAGATGCCAGAAATCAAGACCTGAGCACATGCCGGCTTTTTCTTCCAGTGTCATCTGGCTTACGATTTTTTTCAGATCACGTTTCATTAAAAATACCTCCGAAATGTTTTTCTTACTATGAACTATAGCATGTTTTGCTGGTAAAATATAACAAAAATTTGTTAAAAATAAAAAAATATTGCAGTTTAGCCGAATCAAGTAAGTCCCCTGCTTCAATTGCGAATATCCGCATGACCCTCACATTTTCAGGAATATAAAAACGATATGCAGGTCGATTGACAGAGCGGTGAGAGATATCTTTTTCTGGCTTTTGTGGGAAGAGTGTAGTAATATAGGTAGGAATAATGACAGAGCTGCCGGACAGAAGAATGGTCGACTGTCTGGCTTATGTGAAAGGACTTATAATGAAAGACATCATATCAAGTATTATTACAAGTGTACTGACAGCTTTGTACCAGCCATTTTGGTTTTCTGTGATCCTGTCTGTGATGGTACTGTTTTTTTATCTCTTTGCCTACCATAATGAGACAGGTGGAAGGGGAATCAGGGGAGCTTTTTCCGTGTGGTGGCAGTATTTCAGAGGAAATGCTTTTTTTCGGAAGCTGTTTTTTCTGACCTTTTATACAACCATGATCTTGTTTCGCACGCTGCTGAACCGAGATATGTGGATGAATCCCCTTTCGGATGTGATGGCGAACTGGTGGATCTGGAAATATGGAGAGGATGGTACCAGATATCTCACAACTGAGTGTATTGAGAATCTGATGCTGTTCATTCCGTTCACGATCCTGCTGTTCTGGACCGCAGGAAAGAAAATATTGAAAAAAACAACATTCTTGAATATTGTGTGGACCGGACTTAAGATTACCTTTGTATTCTCACTGTCCATTGAACTTCTGCAGCTTTTCCTGAGGCTTGGGACGTTCCAGGTTTCTGATCTGACATATAATACTCTTGGAGGAGGTATTGGCGGGGCTGTGTACTGGATTGGTCATCAGCTTTCAGTCAGGCGGGGAGCCGAATAATGTCTGCCGCAGATAGCAGGAAGACAGAGAAACGGATCAGCCCGGATTGCTGTTCGTGAGTGATGCACTGAAATTTTTGCGCGGTGCATCGTTAAAATTTCGTTGACAAATCTTCCATAACGTGTTAACCTAATACCAGTTTCAAAAAGAAAATGCGTAGATGAGGAATAGTACACAAGAGAACGGAGCACAGAGAGCTGCTGGCCGGTGAGAAGCAGCGGAAGGGATTTGTGGAACTCGCCTCGGAGCATCTGCCTGAAATCTTTATATATTATATAAGAGAGTAGACGCAGACGGTGTCCGCCGTTATCCGGAGAGGATATAAGGATGTATATACATTCCGTATCTGTCAAGTGTGTGAATTTTTATTCATGAAATAAGAGTGGTACCGCGTAGGACAGCAGTTGTCTTTCGTCTCTTGCAGAATCTGCAGAGTCGGAAGATTTTTTTTATGTCTTTATATCAAAAACAGAAACCAAAGAGAAATTTTAATGGAAACAGAAAGTGGAGGAAAACAAAATGATGACACCATCCAAGTACAAACGTCAGTATTACATGCCGCCGGTGAAATGTATGAAATGGGCGGAGAAAGAATATGTGGATAAGGCCCCGATCTGGTGCTCTGTAGACCTTCGTGACGGAAATCAGGCACTTGTGATCCCGATGAGCCTGGAGCAGAAAGTGGAATTTTTCAAGCTTCTTGTAAAGATTGGTTTTAAAGAGATCGAGGTTGGATTTCCGGCTGCTTCTGAGACAGAGTATGAGTTTCTCCGTACGCTGATCGAGCAGGATCTGATCCCGAAGGATGTAACGATCCAGGTGCTGACTCAGGCAAGAGAGCATATCATCCGTAAGACTTTTGAAGCTGTTAAAGGCGCCCCAAAAGCGATCGTTCATGTATACAATTCCACATCCGTATCGCAGAGAGAGCAGGTA
Source organism: Blautia sp. MSK.18.38 (assembly GCF_024460535.1). Classification (NCBI taxonomy): domain Bacteria; kingdom Bacillati; phylum Bacillota; class Clostridia; order Lachnospirales; family Lachnospiraceae; genus Blautia; species Blautia sp. MSK.18.38. The sequence goes on from NZ_JANFYP010000024.1 coordinate 45,415, forward strand.
TTCAAAAAATCAAAAGAGGAGATCCTGAAGATCGCAGTAGATGGCGCTGCACTTCTGAAAAAACTGGCTGATGAGACAGAAGGCAATTTTCAGTTTGAGTACAGCCCGGAGAGCTTTACGGGAACAGAGCCGGAGTATGCACTGGAGGTGTGCAATGCGGTTCTGGATGTATGGCAGCCCACTGCAGATAACAAAGCGATCATCAACCTGCCTGTTACGGTTGAGCATTCTATGCCGCATGTGTATGCAAGTCAGGTGGAATACATGTGTGATAATCTGAAATACCGTGAAAACGTGATCGTTTCTCTTCATCCGCACAATGATCGTGGATGTGGCGTTGCAGACTCCGAGATGGGTCTTCTTGCAGGTGCTGACCGAATTGAGGGAACTTTGTTCGGAAATGGTGAGCGTACCGGTAATGTGGATATTGTAACGCTTGGTATGAATATGTATTCCCAGGGTGTGGACCCGAAGATTGATTTTTCTGATATGCCGCATATTTGCGAGGTTTATGAGAAATGTACCGGAATGCAGATCTATGAAAGAAGTCCGTACAGTGGAGCTCTTGTATTTGCTGCATTTTCCGGATCTCATCAGGATGCCATCGCAAAGGGTATGCACTGGAGAGAGAACGGAGATCTGGAGCACTGGACTGTTCCGTATCTGCCGATCGATCCGACAGATGTGGGAAGAAACTACGACGCAGATGTTATCCGTATCAACAGCCAGTCCGGAAAGGGCGGTGTAGGCTATATACTGGAGACAAAGTTTGGCCTGAACCTTCCTCCGAAAATGCGCGAGGCTATGGGCTATGCAGCCAAAGCAGTGTCCGATCACAAGCACAAAGAGCTTCATCCGGACGAGATCTTCAGTCTGTTCAAATCTACCTTCGAAAATGTGGTTGAACCATACAGCATCAATGAGGTTCATTTCCAGCAGAAGGAAGACGGCATCGTAACACGGGTTACTTCTACATTCCGTGGAAAAACCATCGTTACAGAGGCTTCCGGAAATGGTCGTCTGGATGCGGTAAGCAATGCGCTGAAGAAAGCTTACGAACTGAAATACACACTGGAAACTTATCAGGAGCATGCTCTGGAGCAGAGCTCTTCCTCCAAGGCTATCGCTTATGTGGGAATTCGCAAACCGGATGGAACGCTTGCCTGGGGAGCGGGTGTTGATCAGGATATCATCCGTGCCTCTATTGATGCACTGGTAACTGCGATCAACAATCGATAAGCATCCGGTTCCGGATAGGTTTACAAAAAATGAGAAGCTGCCATAAAACGCAGCTTCTTTTTTTGCCGTGCAGATGCTATAATAGTGCGGAATGTGAAAATAACAGTGAGTAAGAGGGATATTATGAAAAATAAGAAAAAAAACAGAAGCTCATACAGCCTGTCTGCAGAGCTGAAAAATACTCTGAAATATCTGCTGATATGGGGAATGATCTTGATCTTTTCCGCATATTTGCTTAGTGATTCGGAGATCCTCGGAAATGTAAGGCAGCAGGCAAGACCGGATACCTGGTCTATGATCGGTGCGGGAGGAAGCTTTGAAGAGGAGTTTACCTGCAAAACGAACCGTCTGTCCGGTGTGGAGCTTTTTCTTTCTACAGAGAGTGCATCGGTTGCTGGAACGTTTCAGATAACGCTGTACCAGAATGAAAGGGAGATCCAGAGCTGGCAGGCCAGCAGACTGACCATATCGTCGGGGGATACCACGTATTTCCGGCTTGACCAGAAGCTTACGGAATGTAAGGGGCAGAAATTCCGGATCGTTTTAGATGGCGCAAAAGGGGATACCGGAGTGGCTGCAGGGTTGGTGAGCCAGAAGGATGATACACAGACACTTGCCTATCGGATCATTTCCAGGCCATTTCCAAAATCACTGGTGTTTCTGGTGATTGGAGCGGCGGCAGCTGTGATGCTGGTGATCTTTGCATTTCTGAAACGCAGACAGCTCCGGGCAGAAGTGGTGTTTGCCGTTGTTTATATTTTTATGAGTATCTGTACGCTGGCGGCAGTTCCGGCCTTTAATTCGCCGGATGAGTACAGCCATTATCTGAGAAGCTATGAGGTTTCCAGAGGATATCTGACGTCGGAAGGCAACGGAGGAAACGACTTATTCTCATATGGAAGGACGTTTAACAGTGGTCTGGTTCCGGAATTTTCCGCCAAGGATCATGTATCATTATGGGATATCGGAGAGAATGCAGATCAGCGTATCGACCGGGAAAAAACACAGTTTTACGGATTTGGAAATACAGCCTTGTATGCACCTACTTCGTATCTTCCCCAGGCAGTAGGGATCCGCATTGCAGATCTGTTTACGGACCGGCCGATGGTTCTTGCCTATGCGGGAAGGATCGCCAATATGCTTATGTTTGGACTGTTCTTTTTCTTTGCCATTCGTCTGACGCCTGTTGGGAAAAATTTCCTCGTACTTCTGGGGCTGGTACCTGTGAATATCCAGTCAGCAAATTCCATGTCAGCAGATGCCCTGGCCCTGGCTCTGACGGTTGCTCTGGCTGCCTTTGTACTGGCTATGCGATATAAACAAAAAGAAGTGATGAGTAGAAGACAGCTGATATGGATGTACGTGCTGACCGGATTCCTGTGTCTTTGCAAAGTGGTTTACATGCCGTTTTGCCTGCTCCTGTTCCTGATCCCGAAAGAACGGTTTAAAAGCAGAAAAAATTACTGGTTTCATGTGGTCTGTGCAGGAACTGTGATCTTGATCTTAAGTTTCGGCTGGCTGGTCATTGCATCCCGATATCTCTGTGAGTCACAGCCAGGTGTGGATACAGCTGCACAGCTTGTGGGGATCCTGAAGGATCCGGCTGCCTTTGTCCTGACTTTTGTGCGGAGCCTGGATAATTTTGGTGTGACCTATCTTACAGAAATGATAGGAAGTAATCTTGGATGGCTGAACATTCCTGTCTGTGCCCTGCTGGCAATGGGATATCTTTTGATCTTGGTCCTTCAGGTTTCCGGGAATGATGATATATCGGGAATCCGTCTGGAGCTTCCGGCAAAGGGCATTCTGGGAGGAGTCAGTCTCCTGGTATTTGCGCTGATCTTTGTAACGTTATACGGACAGTGGACAGCCTATGGCTACGATAAGATCTTGGGCGTGCAGGGACGGTATTTTCTGCCGCTTCTTTTTCCACTGATTCTTGCGCTGAAGCCCAAACGGTTTGCCGAAGGAGCCGGGGAAACACCATGGGGACTGTTTCTGGGAGCCTGGAGTATCGATCTGTGTGTTTATGCGACACTTTTCGTGCAGGCCCTGTGCCGTTTTGCATAAGGCGTCGGATTTGGTCGAGCAAAAATCCTTGACTGACTGAAAACAAAATATTATAATCAAATCTGTAAATAACAGAGGAAAAAACTGTTCTGAAAAAGGATAAACAGGCAGATAGAAGTACGATTTCCGGAAAGTGGGTGTACAACATTGGACGGAGATAGAGACGCTATCTGCCTTTTTTTCTGAAATGAAATATGACATGAGTGTGGATAACTCTGCGATTTTATGTGGAATACATGTGGATAAGGTGTGGATAAAACACAAATACCGCCGTTGAAGCGTTAAATACGGGAAAAAGCTTGACATATTCAATATTATTAAATATAATTTTCCCATACATTACAAAAATGTTACAAACATGTAAAGGAAATCGTAATGATCCGTATTTATCCGGGAAGCGATGATAATGGGGGCTGTGATATCGCATCGGAGGATTATGGGCTGTTACAGAAAATGAAACGCAAGGAATGAGATTATGAAAGTTGAGAAAGATTTACGTGAGACTGACGGAGTGCAGGATGAACGTAGAAATGGAAAAACCGGAGGAAATTCCGCGCGCAGTTTTGCAGTGCTGACATTATGTGCAGTTTTGGCGATGGTTATTTCTCTGGGGACAAGGACATTTGCAGAAAGTGAGGGAGGCAGGGTTTATGCAGCTTCAGATGGAGGAGAGGGCTCTCCCTATGAAGAGGTTGCTGTTCCTACCGGGATCGCAGGTGTGGTTTCAGGAGTTACGGATACACCATTATCCGGAAGCACGGTTACAAGGATCGGAAGCTCCTGTGAGCAGGTGATCGTAGGCCAGAGAGTACAGAAAGTAACCAATACTGCTGCAGATCTTAATGTAAGCTCCTCTATGGAAAACAAAGTAAATGAACTTGATGCAAGGTCGATCACACTGGCAGAAAATCCCACACTGATGTCAGATGAAGACTATGATACACTTCTGAGGATCGTGGAGGCAGAAGCAGGAAGTGAAGATATCAAGGGCCGTGTTCTGGTGGCCAACGTCATCATGAACCGTGTAAAAAGCGAAGATTTTCCGAATACGGTGACAGAGGTTGTCTGGGATAACAGTGACGGCGTTCCGCAGTTTTCACCGACCTATGATGGCAGGATCAATGAAGTTGCAGTTTCCGATGAAACAAGGGAAGCGGTCAAGCAGGCGCTGAAGGGTACTGATTATTCTGAAGGTGCACTGTTCTTTATCCAGAAATCTGCAGCAGAGGAACATAATGTGAAATGGTTTGAAAAGGACCTGAAGAGGCTCTTTAAATACGGGGTCCATGAATTTTATACATATAAATAGGAAGAACTGATGCAGTACAGAAGGAACCAACCGCCGGCAGAAACAGACCGGCGGTTTCTTTTTATCCGAAAGCTGTGAATATCTGTCTGATCACAGGGTGGGATTGGGCAAGACAGATTCTTTTTTAAAAGTGGTGGCATTTTCCATAATTCCATGCTATAATGTGATAACGTTGAAAAGAAAACGAATATCTTACAATAGAAAGGCGGAACACCAATGCAGGTATTGTACAAGAGCACCAGAGGAAAAGAGCAGGCAGTTACAGCGTCTATGGCCATACTTAAGGGCCTTTCTGAGGACGGCGGACTGTTCGTGCCTGAAAGCATTCCACAGCTGGATGTACCAATGGACAAGCTGGCACAGATGACCTACCAGGAGACAGCATATGAGGTAATGAGCCGTTTCCTTACAGATTTTACCGAGGATGAGCTTAAGAACTGTATCAACAAAGCATACGACAGCAAATTTGATACAGAAAAGATCGCGCCTCTTCATGAAGCGGATGGGGCATATTTCCTGGAACTGTTCCATGGCGCGACCATTGCATTTAAGGATATGGCACTTTCCATTCTTCCGCATCTGATGACAACTGCAGCGAAGAAGAATAATGTTAAGAATGAGATCGTGATCCTTACCGCAACATCAGGAGATACCGGTAAAGCTGCCATGGCAGGCTTTGCAGATGTGCCGGGAACGAAGATCATTGTATTTTATCCGAAGCATGGTGTCAGCCCGATCCAGGAGAAACAGATGGTAACTCAGAAGGGTGCCAACACTTATGTGGTAGGTATTACCGGTAACTTTGATGATGCCCAGACTGCAGTTAAGAAGATGTTCAATGATCATGAGCTGGCAGCAGAGCTGGATCAGGCAGGCTTCCAGTTTTCTTCTGCAAACTCTATCAACATCGGTCGTCTTGTTCCTCAGATCGTATATTATGTATATGCCTACGCATCACTGGTACGCGATGGCAGGATCAAAGACGGACAGGAGATCAATGTGGTAGTTCCTACCGGAAACTTCGGAAATATCCTTGCTGCATACTATGCGAAACAGATGGGACTTCCGATCCACAAGCTGATCTGTGCATCGAATGAGAACCGTGTTCTTTATGATTTCTTCCGCACAGGAACCTATGACAGAAAGAGAGATTTCATCCTTACGACATCTCCTTCCATGGATATCCTGATCTCCAGCAATCTGGAAAGACTGATCTATCGTCTTACCGGAGAAAATGCTGAAAAATGTGCAGAGCTTATGAAATCCTTAAGTGAGGGCGGCGAATATACCATTACTGACGAGATGAAAGCACAGCTTGTTGATTTTTATGGTAATTTCTGCAGTGAAGATGAGACTGCACAGGCCATCAGTGATATCTACAAAAACAGCAATTATGTGATTGATACGCATACTGCAGTTGCAGCCGGCGTATATAAGAAGTATGTAAGTGAGACAGCGGATCATCTTCCGACAGTGATCGCCTCTACTGCAAGTCCGTATAAATTCACAAGAAGTGTTATGGAAGCACTTGGTGAGGAGCATAAAGATCTGGATGATTTTGGCCTTGTAGACGCATTAAGTGCGCTTTCCGGAGTACCTGTTCCACGTGCAGTTGAAGAAATCCGTACTGCCCCGGTTCTTCATGACAGGGTGGTAGATGCAGTGGATATGCCGGCAGCAGTAAAGGATATCCTTAAGATCAAATAATAATTGATAATAAAATCAGTAAGAAAATGTATTTTCTGTTGAAAAAGCACAAATACTGGTTTATAATAAAAACAACGAAAACCGAATCCTGGAATGTTCGATCCCCCTTTTCTTTTTGAACCTACATTGACATTTTGGGAATCCAAAATCGCAGGTTGGATGTCAGACCTCACGTCGTGGTAGGCAGAAGACACTGTTGAGGATACCCACCTAGCATCTGCTAGGCGTCAAAAATAAGGGAACGGCATCCCGGGATTAATCGGTTAAAGACATAGAGCCGGTTAGTGGCTCTTTTTTCATATATGGGAGGAATTAAAACATGAGTGTTTCTGAAAGGAAATTTGGGGTACTTCCTACAGGAGAAGAAGTAAAAATCTATCATCTTGAGAATAAAAAAGGTGCCTATGCGGAAGTGCTTCAGTATGGTGCGATCCTGGTGAAGATATGTGTTCCGGATAAGAACGGAGATCTGAAGGATGTGGTCCTTGGATATGACGATATCCGAGGATATGAGATTAATGGATGCTTTTTCGGTGCGATCATTGGAAGAAGTGGAAACCGTATCGAGAATTCCAGATTTTTTATTGATAATAAAGAAGTGGTTCTTGCAGAGAATGAGAATCATAACAATCTTCACAGCGGTCCGGATGGCTTTGAGAAAAAGCTGTGGGAAGTAAAAGAAATTTCCCAGGAGAAGAATAGCGTGGATTTCTTCCGCATCAGTCCGGATGGAGAGAACGGATTTCCGGGAGAATTTTCCATTGTTGTGAAATATGAATTCACAGAGGAAAACGAACTGAAGATTTTTTACAGAGGACGCTCTGATGCAGCTACCGTTGCCAATATGACCAACCATTCTTATTTTAATCTGAACGGAGAAGGCAGCGGAGATGTGCTTGACCAGGAAGTATGTATTCATGCGAAGTATTTTACTCCGGTAAAAGACAGCCAGTCCATTCCTACCGGTGAATATGCACCGGTGGCGGGAACGCCGATGGATTTTAATGTTTCCAAACCGATCGGCAGAGACATTGAGGCGGATTTTGAACAGCTGAAGTTCACAGGTGGTTATGACCATAACTATGTAACCGATAATTATGCAAAGGGCAATGTCCGTTCGATCGCTACTGCATACTGTAAGGAATCCGGTATCGGTATGGAGGTTTCCTCCGACTGCCCATGTGTGCAGTTCTATGCAGGCAATTTTGTTAAGGATGAGAAGGGAAAGAACGGTCATGTTTATCATGAACGTTATGGATTCTGCCTGGAGACACAGGTGGAGCCAAATGCAGTCAATGTAGAGGATTTCCATTCTCCGATCCTGCTTCCCGGTGAAGAGTACAGCTCTGAAACGGTTTACCGTTTCTTTGTGAAATAACAGACAAACAGAAATAAAAGAGGTGCGAGAAGGCAATGCAGATACGTGTGGCAGAAGAGAAGGATGCAGCAACACTTTTGGAAATTTATTCCTACTACGTAGAAAAAACTGCGATCACATTTGAATACGAAACACCTTCCATAGAAGAGTTTACGCAGCGAATCCATGATATAAAGGTGAAATATCCGTATATTGTGGCAGAAGAGAAGGGAGAGATTCTGGGATATGCCTATGGTTCGGCGTTTCACCCGAGGGCTGCTTATGGCTGGTGTGCGGAGATGTCTGTTTATGTGAGACATGACCGGCGGGGCAGCGGTGCAGGAGGCAGACTCTATCGAGCCTTGGAGAGTCTTCTTGCAGAGATGGGAATTCTGAACCTGAACGCCTGCATTGCAGTTGCACCAAAAGATGATGAATACCTGACCAGTGCCAGTGTGGATTTTCATAAGCATTTCGGCTATAAGCGTGTGGGAGAGTTCCACAGATGCGGCTATAAGTTTAACCGCTGGTATAATATGGTATGGATGGAAAAGATGATAGGTGAACATAAGAGCCTGCAGCCGGAAGTAAAGCTTTTTCCGGAAATCCAGGATAAGATCGGATTTGAACGTTTTTCCTGGTGAAAAAAGAAACCTGAGGGAGGTCAGCATGGACGAGGAAAAGAAAAATATAATCCAGCTCATGCTGGGATTTGTGCGCAGGGCAAACGGAGATCATGTCAGTGCATATGCGGCCCAGGCAGCGTATTTTCTGATCATGTCTTTTATCCCGTTTATACTGTTTCTTACAACGCTGATCCGTTATACACCGTTAAGCTATAATGTTGTCAGGGATGCCATCATCGGGTTTGTGCCCGGAAATCTGCAGACCTTTGTGCTGAGCATTGTGGTAGAAGTATACAAAAGAAGTACAGCCATCGTGCCGTTGTCTGCGTTGATGGCGCTCTGGGCGTCCGGAAAGGGAATGCAGGCGATCACCAATGGCTTAAATACCATTTATCATGTAAAGGAAACCCGAAACTGGCTGATGACCCGAATCTATTCGGTTTTTTATATGCTGTTGTTTGTGCTGGCGATCATTGTCACTCTTCTGGTCCTGGTTCTTGGTAATCGAATCCAAGTAGCTGCACAGAGAACCATTCCGATTCTCGGGAGACTGCTGGCCAAGGTTATAGGGGCCAGGACATTGCTTGTATTTGCCGTGCTGTTTGCAGTGTTTCTGGTCCTTTATAAAGTGCTTCCAAACCGAAAGGCAACCTTTAAAAGCCAGCTTCCGGGTGCATTTATGATCGCAGTGGCATGGATGATATTTTCCTATGGATTTTCCCTGTATTTTGAATTTTTTCCGAGTTTTGGAAATATGTACGGAAGTCTGACTGCGCTGATCATGGTAATGCTGTGGCTGTATGTGTGTATGAACCTGCTTCTTTACGGGGCGGAGATCAATGCCTACTTCGAAAATGAATTCCGAAAGGCCCAGAGATCTGTAAAAACACTTCTTTCCAAGAAAGAAAATGAAAAAAACAGTTCCAAAGAATCCTGACTTTGCGCTTGACAGAAGGCAGACCTTGTGGCATAGTATTAAAAGACAGAAAAGCTGTGAAGGTGTTTATAGAGGATCATTTTCTCACAGAGAAGGGAAGTCACCGGCTGTAAGCTTCCCCGGGTTCAGATGGTTCTTGAATTTCCCACCGGAGCTTCCTCTCTGAAGTAGCAGTAGGAGATGACGTAAGCTGCGCGTTAAGCAGATAAGAGGTGCCCGTGATCTTTTCATGGGAAACTGGGTGGTACCGCGGATATTCCGTCCCTTTTATAAGGGACGGTTTTTTTATTGCCCATATCTGGATCTTCGGGGTGGGCGGCGGATCATTTGATCATTTTAATTAAAGGAGAAATAGACCATGGATATGAAAGAAAGACTTCAGGAACTGGCTGAAAATGCCAGAAAACGGATCGAGGAATCCGAGGGCCTGGATAAGCTGAATGATGTGCGTGTTGCATATCTTGGAAAAAAAGGTGAGCTTACTGCAATCTTAAAAGGTATGAAGGATGTTGCTCCGGAAGAGCGTCCGAAGGTTGGACAGCTTGTCAATGAGACAAGAGCTAAGATCGAAGAACTTCTGGAAGCCTCCAAAAAGGATTTCGAGGAGAAGGTCCGTGAGGAAAAAATGAAGGCAGAAGTGATCGATGTAACACTTCCTGCAAAGAAAGCGAAGATCGGTCATCGCCATCCGAATACTATCGCTCTGGAAGAAGTTGAGCGTATTTTCGTCGGAATGGGCTATGAGGTTGTGGAAGGTCCGGAGGTTGAGTATGCGGACTACAACTTTACAAAGCTGAATATTCCGGAGGATCATCCGGCAAGAGATGAGCAGGATACATTCTTTATCAATGATTCCATTCTGCTCCGTTCCCAGACATCACCGGTGCAGGCACGTGAGATGGAAAAAGGCAAGCTTCCGATCCGTATGATCGCACCTGGCCGTGTATTCCGTTCTGACGAGGTAGATGCAACACATTCACCTTCCTTCCATCAGATCGAGGGCCTTGTTATTGATAAGAATGTTACGTTTGCAGATCTTAAGGGAACCCTTCAGGAGTTTGCAAAAGAGCTGTTCGGACCGGAGACAAAGACCAAATTCCGTCCGCATCATTTCCCGTTCACAGAGCCGAGCGCTGAGGTTGATGTTTCCTGTTTCAAATGCGGCGGAAAAGGCTGCCGTTTCTGTAAAGGTTCCGGCTGGATCGAAATCCTTGGCTGTGGTATGGTTCATCCGAATGTTCTCCGTATGTGTGGGATCGATCCGGATGAGTATACAGGATTTGCCTTTGGTGTAGGTCTGGAGCGTATCGCACTTCTGAAATATGAGATCGATGATATGCGTCTTCTCTATGAGAACGACAGCAGATTCCTGAAACAGTTCTAAAACAGTGAACACGGATCATGAGTATCCGTCTGACAGTAAATATAGAAAAAAGAAGGGACAACCAAAATGAATACTTCATTATCTTGGATTAAAACATATGTGCCGGATCTGGATGTAACGGCACAGGAATATACAGATGCCATGACCTTAACAGGCACAAAGGTAGAGGGCTTTACAGAGCTGGATGCAGATCTCGATAAGATCGTGATCGGCCAGATCGATAAGATCGAGAAGCATCCGGATGCAGATAAGCTGATCATTTGCCAGGTAAATATCGGAACTGAGAGTGTGCAGATCGTAACAGGCGCTCCAAATGTAAAAGAAGGAGATAAGGTTCCGGTTGTTCTTGATGGCGGACGTGTTGCAGGCGGCCATGATGGAAAAATGACTCCCGGAGGGATCAAGATCAAAAAAGGCAAACTCCGTGGCGTTGAGTCCTTTGGTATGATGTGCTCTATCGAGGAACTTGGAAGCACCAGAGAAATGTATCCGGAAGCACCGGAATACGGAATCTATATTTTTCCTGAGGACGCAGTTGTGGGTGAGAGCGCTGTTAAGGCACTTGGCCTTGACGATGTGGTATTTGAGTATGAGATCACTTCCAACCGTGTAGACTGCTACGGTGTTCTTGGAATCGCAAGAGAGGCAGCAGCAACCTTCCAGAAGAAATTCTGCCCGCCGATTGTAGAGGTTAAGGAAAATGATGAGAAAGCTTCCGATTATGTAAAGGTTACTGTAGAGGATCCGGAGCTTTGCCCGCGTTACTGTGCAAGAGTTGTAAAAAATGTCAAGATCGGTCCGTCCCCGAAGTGGATGCAGAGATGTCTGGCTTCCAATGGAATCCGCCCGATCAACAACCTGGTTGATATCACAAACTATGTAATGGAAGAGTTTGGACAGCCAATGCATGCATATGATCTGGATACCATCGCAAATCAGGAGATCGTTGTACGCCGTGCAGGAAAAGATGAAAAATTCGTCACACTGGATGGCCAGGAGCGTATCATGGATGAGAACGTTCTGATGATCTGTGACGGTGAGAAGGCTGTCGGCATCGCAGGTATCATGGGTGGAGAGAATTCCATGATCACAGACGATGTAAAAACGGTTCTTTTTGAGGCGGCGTGCTTCGATGGAACCAGCATCCGTCTTTCTTCCAAGAGAATCGGACTTCGTACAGATGCATCCGGTAAATTTGAGAAGGGTCTTGACCCGAACAATGCACAGGCTGCAATTGACCGTGCATGCCAGCTGATGGAAGAGCTTGGTGCAGGTGAGGTTGTAGGCGGAATGGTTGATGTCTGCAGCGAGACAAGAGAGCCATCCAGAGTAAAATTTGAGCCTGAGAAGATCAACAAGCTTCTTGGAACCAGCCTTACAAAAGAAGAGATGATCGATTATCTTGGACGTGTAGAACTGGCTTATGATGAAAAAACAGACGAGATCGTTGCACCGACATTCCGTCAGGATATCCACTGTAATGCAGATGTTGCAGAGGAGGTTGCAAGATTCTATGGCTATGATAAGATCCCGATGACACTTCCTACAGGAGAGGCTACTACAGGTAAGCTGCCATTTAAGCTTCGTATCCAGGAGGTTGCAAGAGATATCGCAGAATACTGCGGATTCTCAGAGGGAATGTCCTATTCTTTCGAAAGCCCGAAGGTATTTGACAAGCTTTGTATTCCTGAGGACAGTGATCTTCGTAAAGTCATCACCATCAGCAATCCTCTTGGAGAGGACTACAGTATCATGCGTACAAGCACACTGAACGGTATGCTGGCATCCCTTTCCACAAACTATAACAGACGTAATAAAGATGTTCGTCTTTACGAGCTTGGAAATATCTATCTTCCGAAGTCCCTTCCGGTTACAGAGCTTCCGGATGAGCGTACCATGTTTACACTTGGAATGTACGGAAAAGGCGATTTCTTTGATATGAAGGGTGTATGCGAGGAGTTCTTCGAGAAGATCGGAATGAAGAAAAAGGTTACCTACGATCCAAACAGCGGAAAACCATTCCTTCATCCAGGAAGACAGGCTAACATGATCTACGAGGGTAAGGTAGTTGGATACTTAGGTGAGGTTCATCCGGCTGTTGCAGATAATTACTCTATCGGAGAAAAGGCATATATCGCAGTGATCGACATTCTGGATGTTCTGGAATTTGCTGGTTTCAACCACAAATATACAGGAATTGCCAAATATCCGGCTGTAACTCGTGACCTGAGCCTTGTAGTTCCCCATGCAGTTCTCGCAGGACAGATCGAGGAGATTTTTGATCAGAGAGGCGGAAATATTCTTGAGAGTTATCAGCTGTTCGATATCTACGAGGGCGCACAGATTGAGAAAGGTTTCAAATCCATGGCTTATTCTCTGGTATTCCGTGCCCATGACAAGACTCTTGGTGAAAACGAGATCTCCGCAGCAATGAAAAAGATCATGAATGGTCTTAACGGACTTGGAATCGAGCTGAGAAGCTGATGCTGATCTACATTGTAAGACATGGCCTGACTGAGTGGAATAAATTAAAAAAGCTTCAGGGTGCAGCGGATGTACCTCTTGCGAAGGAAGGGATCCTTCTTGCAGAAAAAACCGGAGAAGCTCTCCGTAATGTGAAGTTTGATATCTGTTTTACAAGTCCGCTCTCAAGGGCAAAACAGACAGCAGAATATGTTCTGGGGAAACGTGATGTTCCGATCATACCGGATAAGCGGATCCAGGAGATCGATTTTGGTGTGTTGGAGGGTGATCAGGTAAGAGATGCAGAAGGTAATTATATCGATCCGCAGATCGAGACTTTTTTCCGTGATCCGGTAAATTTTAAACGACCGGAAAAGGGCGAGGATATTTTTGATGTGATCGCCAGGACAAAGGATTTCTGGGATGAAATAACATCAGATCCGACTCTTGCGGATAAAACAATTCTTGTTGCCTCTCATGGATGTGCAGTCCGTGCTCTTCTTCAGAATGTAGATCCTGATCCGGAGAATTTCTGGAGAGGCTCCGTGCCGCCAAACTGTTGTGTTAATCTTGTGGAAGTAAAGAATGGAAAGACAACGCTTCTGGAAGAAGATAGAGTTTATGCATAGAAAATAATGAGAAACGCAGAATAACTGTAATGGCTGTTCTGCGTTTCTTTTTTTGGCTTGTTTTTATTGGTGGAATTTCACAGGTTATGATTGACTAATTGAGATAAAATGAGATAAAATATATAAAAGTAATGAATGATTCAGAAAAATAAAAGTTAAACTTTACTAATTATATAAAGATGCAGAATTGTGTTGGAATTATATGAAATCATTTAACCAAGTGCGGATTGCGAATATCCGCCTACGGATAGAGGATAATTACTGATAGTGATGTGATATATGGAATGGGGTGAGTATATGCAGTCATTAAATGAGACAAAAGCAGGGGAAAGCTACACGATCAAGTGGATGACCGGAATGCCGGAGACTATGGAACAGATCAGGCAATATGATGTCAGTGAAGGAAAGACCGTACAGATCATAAGCAGGATACTTGGCGGAGTGATCGTAGGTGTTTGCGGACGCAGGATCCTGATCAGCGATGATGCAGCCTGCCGTATAAAAGTATAAAATAGAAAAAAGACGAAAGGACAATTCTTTTGGCGAAGGAATTGTCCTTTCTGGTTGTTTTAGGGAAGATGTTATGATAGTATGGGAACAAAAGAGTAACTTTTTTCAAAAATAAAGACAGGGGAGGCATATTATGGGAAAAAAGTTTATGAATACAGTGCTGTTTCTGGCAGTAACAGTGGCCGCGGCAACCCTGACTGCTTATGTTGGAAAAGGCTCCGGGAATGTGTTGCTTTATAATTTTACATTTCTGGGACTTATGCTGATCATATACGCAGTGGGGCTTTTTGCAGGTTTATATCGGATGGATAACCTGTCAAGAGCACTGAAGCATGGCTCTGGTGAGATCACAGAAGTGTTTCAGCTTCCGGGAAGAGCCAGAAAAGAAGAGATTGGGCAGCTGCGAGGGATTTTCGGTGACCGTTATCTCGACAAAAAGATGGATGATTTTGTTGACAGCATCAGCAGAACGGAAGAAGGGATCGCTGAAGTAGAGGATTTTGTGAATATTGAGGATGTAGATGTACATATCCACAAGAGACTCCTTGAGATGGCTCCGGACATTTTTACAAGCCTTGGTATCCTTGGAACATTTATCGGTCTTGTGTGGGGACTTAAGAATTTCCAGCCCACAGATTATGAAGTGATGACAAGCTCTGTATCCGCTCTTGTAGATGGTATCAAAGTTGCGTTTCTGACTTCCATTTATGGAGTTGCACTTTCTGTTGTGTACACATTTGGGATGAAAAGCGGATATTCTGCGATGTCCCAGGCGATGCAGGATTTTCTGGATCGTTTTCACGCACTGGTGCTCCCTACTGCGGAGAATGAGTCCTGGAATCTCCTTGTTTCCAGCCAGAAGACACAGACAGAAGCCATGAAACAGATGGCGGAACAGTTTTCTGTGCAGATGGCAGATAGCTTTGAGAAAGTGATCACACCTACTTTTCAGAAGATGAATGATTCTCTGGACGTTCTTACCGCATCTGTGACAAAAGGGCAGCAGGATGCGATCCGGGAGATCCTGGATACGTTTTTAAGCGAGATGCATGGTTCCTTTCAGATGCAGTTTGAAGATTTTAATGATGCTCTGGCAGAACTTAAGAAGGTGCAGAAGGAGAATACAGAATATACATCAGAATTGTACAAGACCATGAGCAGTCAGCTGAGTGAAACCTTTACGAAGCAGGAACGTGCCATGAAGGATGCCATTAAGGAAATCGATGAGATGCAGAGCAGTTATATGAAGACTGCAGATCGTATTATCCGGGATAATCAGATGATCCAGCAGCTGCAGAAACAGGATTACGAAAAGTTTGCCCGGCATATGCATGAAAATGAAAAAGAATCCGCAGATCTCTGGAAAAACTGCAATGCATCTATGCGCCAGTATGTGGACAGTGCTGCAGAAGGGATGAAAGCAGTTGCGGATTCCAATAGGATCAGCGAGGAGCTTCTTCGTGAAGATAAGAAGATGATCGAAGATTTTGAAGCCAGAGTGAAAGAATTTACCGAGAGCCAGAAGATGGTCAATAGTGTTCTGGATGAGGTACGCAGGCTTCTTTCTGAGATCAAGACGGCAAAAAATAACCGTGATATCCATCTGATCGCCGGACAGCCCTGGGGCTATGGAAGCAATGCCGGTATCCAGGAACTTAAGGATAAGCTGACGGGTCTGGAGGATCTTCTGGAAGGACAGGGTGCAAGACAGGAAGCGCTGCTGGATGAGATCGAGCGCAGTATCCGTGAGGCAACGAAGGCAGCACAGAAAAGCCGTTTTGGTTTATTTAAATAAGAGAGGAATTGTCAATGCGCAAAAAAAGAAAGCCGGAGGAGCATGGGTTTAATGTCTGGCGTTCTTATTCGGATATGATGGCAGGAGTTTTGCTGCTTTTTGTTCTGATCATGTGTGTGACACTTTTTCAGGCACAGAAGAGCTATCAGGACAGTCTGAAGGAACGGGATGAAAAAATCGCTCTTCAGGAAAAATATACAGAAGAGCTTCTGGAAAAACAGAATGCGCTGGATGAGCAGGCAGGAACATTAAAGAGCCAGGATGAGCAGATCAAGTCCAAGGACAAGCAGATCAAATCTCAGGATGAAGAACTGTCTTCTCTGGCGGAGAAGCTTGCCAAACAGCAGGAAACACTGGAGGCACAGCAGAAGAAGCTGTCCTCTCAGAAAAAGAAGCTTTCCAGCCAGCAGGATACACTGAAAGAGCAGCAGTCTGCGCTGGATGAAAAAACAGAGCTTCTGGAAGAACAGCAGGAGAAGATCGACAAGATCATCGGCGTGAAAGCGGAGGTTGTGGAAGCTTTGCAGAAGGAATTTGAGAAAAAGAACCTCAATGTGGATATTGATCCACAGACAGGTGCGCTGACGCTGAATGCCAATGTTATGTTTGATTATGATCAGGCAGAGCTTACCGATTCCGGTAAGATGACATTGTCTATGGTACTGCCGACATATTGTAAGGTATTGCTGGATGATTCCTATAAGAAATATCTTGGCGAGATCATTATTGATGGTTATACGGATACAGACGGAGATTACAGTTATAACCTGGAGCTGTCACAGAAGAGGTCTCTGGCGGTAGCGCAGTATCTTTTGGATATTAAGAGTGATTTTCTGAAGGATTCACAGGTTCAGGAACTGAAGGATTGTCTGACAGTGAATGGGCATTCCATGTCAGATCCGGTTCTGGATGCAGATGGAAATGTAGATAAGGGTGCGTCCAGACGTGTAGAGGTAAAATTCCGTTTGAAGGATGAAGAGATGATCCAGGAACTGAATAAGATCATGCAGGGAGATTCTGCAGAGTCCGACAGTACTGCTCAGAAAAAAGAAAAGAATCAGAAAGAAAATCAGGATAATAAGCAGTAATAAAATATGGCTGCTTTATATTTTTTAAGGAGGATTGGGTATGAAAAGAAAACTGGCATTGATGCTGACAATGACGCTTCTGGCTGGCAGCCTGGATTCGGGAATGCTGGTCAGTGCAGCTGATTTTTCAGCAGAAGAGAGTGTGGAACAGGCAGTGGAAGAGGAACTTTTTCAGGCTGTACATCCCTTTCTTCCATCCACATTCTGGATAATGGGGTGGTGGTAGAAGCAGGTGCATTTAAGCAATGTACAAGTCTTACCCGTATCCATATCCCTGCATCAATGGTTACACATGGTTATGTGTGTGAGAGTCCGGCGTATCCGGGAATTTTTGCGGGAGATACAGGTCTGACGACGGTCACCTTTGTGAAAGCAAAGATCGCCAAGTACAGAACTCGCCTTCGGCTCAGAAAGCAGGCCCTGCCGCAATAACGCCGTCTCCCGCAGCCCAAGTAGTAATCACCCCTCCTCCGTAGCAGCCCGGCTCAGCGTATCACCATAAATATCGAAGAATCCAGGAGCCAGATTGGCACAGCATACCACCATAAGTACCGAAGAATCCCAGAACCAGATCGCAGATCGG
>NZ_JANFYP010000025.1:0-51925 GCF_024460535.1 Blautia sp. MSK.18.38
AATGCAGTAGTGGGAGAAGCAAGAATCCCCCTGCTTTAGCTGTGGGGAGTGTCAACATAAATATAAAAATAAATATCATGTTGTTTATCAGAAGGACATCTACACAGGAGAGCAGTGGCTGGAGATCATGCCGCAAAAAGCATCCAAAGCGCAGGCTGCTTTGCAGCTAAAACAAAAACTGGAATGTGACAGATTAGTTGTTTTTGGTGATGGAAGTATCTCCCAAAAATATCTATTTCCAAATCAACTGTTTTATGATATCATATAGCTTAACCTGCGGAAAATGGAGGTTATAAGACATGAATCATATTGAAGAAAAGATCATTCAGACTATAGATGAACACAGAGATGAGATCATAGCCTTTGCGAAGGATATCCAGAGCCATCCGGAGCCGGGATTTTATGAGGAGAGAACAGCCGCACATGTTGCGGCTTTTTTGCGTGGCCTGGGACTTCGTGTGCATGGAGGACTTGCACGCACAGGAGTCCGCGCTGAGTGGATGGAACAGGACGGACCGAACGTTACGATTATCGGAGAACTTGACGCCATCGGATGTAAGTCGCATCCGATGGCTGATCCCGTTAATGGGACAGCACATGCATGCGGACACCACGCACAGATTGCAGCCATGATCGGCGCAGCATTGGCACTGACCAATGAGGAGGTTCAAGCCTCTCTGTCTGGGTCCGTATCTTTTTTTGCCGTTCCGGCGGAAGAATACATTGATGCAGATAAACGTGCACGGCTTCGGAAAGAGGAAATCGGCTTCCCGGCATCCGGAAAAAGCGAGCTGATCCGGCTTGGAGAATTTGATCATTCAGACATTATTTTGACCACACATGTGCACATGATGCCGGTAGAAGAAGATTTTTACCTGGGAAATGCGGCATGCAACGGATTTTCCGCAGAACGAGTGACAGTAAGAGGAAAAGCCGCACATGCAGCCATTGATCCATGGGATGGTGTCAATGCATTAAGTATTACTTCCAGTGCCATCCAGATGATGGGACTGATGCGGGAAACCTTCCGGGAGGAAGACCATGTGCGTCTTCACAACGTGATCCGAAAAGCCGGGGATGTGATCAATGCAGTTCCGGACGAAGCGGTGATCGAAACAAAAGTCCGTGCAGCGTCTCTGGATGCGATCCGGGCAACACAGGAAAAAATGGATCGTGCCTATGACGGAGCTGCCTATGCATTCGGTGGTACGATCGAAAGAGAACCGCTTCAGGGATATATGCCGATCCTGCACAGAGGTGCGGATAAAGTGATGGAAGAATCTGTAAAGCTTCTGGACGCTACGTACCGGTGCTCAAAGCCGGCAGATTTTAACAACGCCTGTACCGACGTAGGAGACCTGACCCATCTGTTTCCAGTGCTGAATTTTACATTCGGAGGATTTGCGGGAAAACTTCACGGAGCAGATTTTAAGATCATGGATGAAGAACTGGCATATATCAAACCAGCCAAGCTTCTGGCACTGACTACGTATCGTCTTCTCTGTGATCAGGCAAAAGAAGCAAAAAAAATCTGTCGGGAATTTAAACCTGTATTTAATAAAGAAACTTATTGTCAGTATATACGAGATAATTTTCATGAAAATGAGTAGTTAACCGAATCAGGAGAATCCCCTGCGAGAGTACAATAAGCAATCTTATATCAGGAAAGTCCCATGCAGGGGGCGGATATCATAGCAAACAGAAGGAGAACTAAATGTCCGAAATTTCATTAGAACTGAAAAACATAAAAAAGAGCTTCCAGGAAGGTGAGGACGTCCTGGAAAGCATCTGTCTTACAGCAAAAAAAGGAGAATTTGTCACTCTGCTGGGGTCTTCCGGCTGTGGAAAAACCACCACACTGCGGATCATTGCAGGCCTGGAACAGCCAGATTCCGGACAGGTTTTTCTGGATGGAAAGGATGTGACATCCCTGGAACCGAATCAGCGCAATGTGAACACAGTGTTCCAGAATTATGCACTTTTTCCCCATATGAATGTAGCAGATAACATTGGATATGGGCTGAAATTGAAAAAAATATCGAAAGCGGAGATCAGCAGAAGAGTCAAAGAAATGCTGGAGCTTGTCCAGCTTCCGGGCTTTGAGAGGCGTAAGCCGTCAGAGCTTTCCGGCGGTCAGCGCCAGCGTGTGGCCATAGCCAGAGCACTTGTGAACAATCCGGAGGTACTTCTTCTGGACGAACCCCTTGGTGCGCTGGATCTGCAGCTGAGGCGTGCCATGCAGCACGAGCTGAAGCGCCTGCAGAAGAAGCTGGGGATCACCTTTATCTATATCACTCACGATCAGGAAGAAGCCATCAACATGTCTGATACGATCGCTGTGATGAACCACGGTCGCTTTGAGCAGATTGGGACGCCGGATGAGATCTATAATCATCCGAAGACCAGCTATGTGGCAACCTTTGTTGGAAATGCCAATATCCTGACCGGTATTGTGGAAAGCATTGCGGAAGAGGAGATTGACGGTACTTCCGCTCAGATCACCGTAAGAACTGATGCCGGAAAAGTAAAAGTATCAATGGACACCGTAGCTACATCTGACAGAGGATTTTTTCCGCAAAAAGGAGAAAAGGTTACCATCGCAGTAAGAAGCGAAAATATCCGGTTTGAGGAAAATAAAAAAAATGCACAACAAAGCACGCCGAATTGCACATCAGAAAACACACAAAAGAGTGTACAGGAGCCCGCAGAAAAACACACAGAGGACAGCTGCGATGGCTTAACCGCCGAAGTCATTGAAAAAACCTTCGCCGGCGGCCAGCTCCGTGTTGTTTTGAAAACTTCGGAAGGTCAGGAAATCGTGGCAAGCCGTTACGGCATTGATACAAATGTCAGTGTAGGAGAAAAGGTGCGCTGCTGTTTTCTTCCTACAGATGCAGTGCTGGTAGATCGGGAAGAAAGATCAGAAGAAGTATTGCCGGATCAGTCAGGTCCCTGTGCAGGAGGTACCCATGCGTAAGCACAGAGCAGGCTCCGTATGGATGATCCTGCCGCTGTATCTTTTTACACTGATCTTCGTCGCACTGCCTCTTCTGTATGTAGTTGCACTGAGCTTTTCCACAGCAGACGGCGGCTACGGCGTGAACTGGAAATTTACTCTGGATAATTACAAGCAGATCCTGGAGCCTGTATACCTGCAGACCTTTACGGGATCCTTCCGCCTTGCGCTCACCAGCACTTTGATCATCTGTCTGGTGGGCTACCCCTTCGGATACTTTATGGCAAAGCTTTCCGAGGGCAAAAAGAAGCTGGCCATGCTTTTCCTGATGCTGCCTTTCTGGGTGAATTCCCTGATCCGTCTTTATGGCTGGATCATCATTCTCCAGAAAAAGGGCCTTCTGAATTATCTGCTGATGAAGCTTGGCATCATCCAGGAGCCCTTAAAAATCCTGTACAGCTATCCGGCGATCGTGATCGGTATGATCTATGTATTGCTGCCGTTTATGGCACTGTCCGTATATTCCAGTGCGGAAAAGCTGGACTGGTCCCTTGTGGAAGCTGCCAGAGACCTTGGAGCCAGCAGATGGAAGGCTTTCTGGAGCGTCACCTTTAAGCTGACTTTGCCGGGACTTCTTTCCGGAGTGATACTTACCTTTATTCCGTCTATGGGTCTGTTTTTTATTGCGGATATCCTGGGCGGAAACAAGATCGTACTTGTGGGAAGTCTGATCCAGGAGCAGATGACAAGAGGCAATAACTGGCCCTTTGCCGCAGCACTGGCTGTGGTACTGATGATACTGACAACTCTGATGATCGTATTATATCGGAAGCTTACCAATGTGAAGGAACTGGAGGGAATCGGATGAAAAAGAACTCAAAGCTTTCAGGACTGTACCTGGGAATCCTGTTTTTCCTTATGTATCTGCCCATTGGTGTGGTAGTGGTATTTTCGTTTAATGAAGCAAGACTTCCGGTGCGCTTTACCGGATTTTCCCTGAAATGGTATCAGGAACTGTTTCAGGACAGGGATCTGATCCAGGCATTGAAAAACAGTTTGATCCTGGCGGTGTCCAGCTGTGGGGTATCTGCAGTGATCGGAACACTGGGGGCTGTAGGACTTTCCAGGATCCACTGGAAAACAAAAGGGGTGATGGAGTATATTTCCATCCTGCCTCTGATGATCCCGGAAATCATTCTGGGAATGGTACTGATGGCATTTTTCTATATGCTGAACCTGCCATTTGGAATGCTGACACTTCTGATCGGACACACGGTTTTCTGCGTGCCCTATATTTTGATGGAGGTAAAAGCAAGGCTTGTGGGAATGGATCCGTCCCTGGAAGAGGCAGCCAGAGATCTTGGTGCCGGTTCCTTTCGGGCCTTCTGGGACATTACCCTGCCGCTGATCATGCCGGCTGTTATATCCGGTTCTCTGCTGGCCTTTGCCATGTCCATGGACGATGTGGTGATCAGTATTTTTGTAACCGGGCCACGTGTATCCACGCTGCCGATAAAAGTTTACACACAGATGAAAACAGGCGTTACGCCGGAGATCAATGCACTTTGTACCATAATGCTGGGAGTGATCCTTCTGGTACTGGCAGTATATCTGATCGCAGGAAAACGCGGGAAGGGGAATATAAAAGATGAGCAATAAACTGATCGAGTTAAAAAATCTCACAAAAAACTTTGATGACCAGCAGGTGCTCCGGGGCATTAATCTGGACATTCACGAAAACGAATTCCTTACGCTTCTGGGACCCAGCGGCTGTGGAAAGACAACAACCTTAAGGATCATTGCCGGCTTTGAGGAGCCAAGCGGCGGAGAGGTACTGTTTAACGGAATTGAGATCTCCAAGCTGCCTCCATATAAAAGAGAGATCAACACGGTATTCCAGAAATATGCATTGTTTCCGCATCTCAATGTTATGGACAATATCGGTTTCGGCCTGAATCTGAAAAAGGTAGATAAATCTGTTATTGAGCAGAAGGTAAAAAGAATGCTGAAAATGGTAGGGCTGGAAGGCTTCGAAAAAAGAGATGTTACACTTCTTTCTGGTGGACAGCAGCAGCGAGTTGCCATTGCCAGAGCTCTTGTCAATGAGCCGAAGGTTCTTCTGCTGGATGAGCCACTCGGCGCACTGGATGCCAAGATCCGTAAGCAGATGCAGATCGAGCTGAAAAAGATCCAGAGAGAGGTAGGAATCACCTTTATCTATGTTACCCATGACCAGGAGGAGGCACTTTCCATGTCTGATACGGTAGTAGTCATGAACAACGGTGAGATCCAGCAGATCGGCAGCCCGACAGATATCTATAATGAGCCGGAGAACCGTTTTGTTGCCGGCTTTATCGGAGAGTCCAATATTATAGAAGGAACGATGATCAGGGATTTCCTTGTGGAGTTTGATGGCTTCCGTTTTGAATGTGTAGACAAGGGATTTGAGGACAACGAAGCCATTGAGGTTGTTCTCCGCCCGGAGGATCTGGATATTGTGGAACCGGATCAGGCCAAGATCAGAGGAACTGTACGGAACATTACGTTCAAGGGCGTGCATTATGAGATCCTGGTCGAGACGGAGCTTCGCACATACATGGTGCATACTACCGATTATGCAGAAGTGGGACGTGAAGTGGGACTGAAGTTTGGTCCTGAGGATATCCATGTTATGTGCAGAATGGGAGGATACTAATGAAACAGTTCAAGCATCTGATCAAGCCGTATATCATCTGGGCTTCGATCCTGATCGTGGTACCATTGATCCTGATCGTGCTTTATGCATTTACCTCAGATGGAAATGAAGTTCTGACCCTGCATTTTACATGGGCGAATTTTGCAAAATTTCTGGAAACTACATATTTAAGTGTTATCCTGAAATCCTTCCGCCTGGGTATCCTGACCACACTAATCTGCCTGGTCTGCGGATATCCGCTGGCATACATTATTTCCAAATATTCCGAAAAGGTGCAGAGCTTTCTGATCCTTATGGTCACCATTCCCATGTGGATCAACATGCTTCTCCGTACCTATGCATGGATGAACATTCTTTCTGACAATGGTCTGGTGAACAACCTTCTGAAAATGCTGGGAATCTCACCGATCACCATGATGTATACAGATTTTTCCGTTATCGTGGGCCTTGTCTGTAACTTTATGCCCTTTATGATCATTCCGATCCATACATCCTTAAGTAAAATGGACAAGTCACTGATCGAAGCGGCCAACGACCTTGGTGCCAATCCCTTCCAGACCTTCTGGAGGATCACCTGGAAGCTTTCCATGCCAGGTGTGGTCAATGGTATCATGATGGTATTCCTTCTGTCCATATCAACCTTCGTTATTCCGAAGCTTCTCGGCGGCGGCCAGTACATGCTGATCGGTAATCTCATCGAGTCACAGTTTATTTCTGTAGGTGACTGGAACTTCGGAAGTGCCATCTCTCTGATCCTGGCAGTGATCATTCTGATCTTTATGAGCCTGATGAAGAAGATGGATACTCAGGACGATTAAAGGAGGCAGGAGATGAAAAGAAAAAATACCATATTTTCAAAATTATATGTAGTGCTGTGTCTGGCATTTTTTTACCTGCCGATCCTTGTGACCATGATCTTTTCCTTTAACTCATCCAAGTCCCTGACCAGATTTACAGGATTTTCCCTGCGCTGGTACGGAGAGCTGATAAACAACATGGAGATCAGTAAGGCAGTTTATGTTTCGGTCACAGTGGCAATTCTGGCAACTGTTATTTCCACAGTGCTGGGAACCATCACAGCCATCGGACTTTCAAAATCCAGAAAGGTGCTGAAGGAGATGGTCCTTACCATCAATAACTTTCCAATTCTGAATCCGGAGATCGTAACCGCGATTGGTCTGATGCTGCTGTTTTCTTCGCTGGGAATGACGAAAGGCTATCTGACCATGCTGCTGGCACATATCGCATTCTGTACGCCCTATGTGATCACCAGTGTATATCCGAAGGTACGAAGCCTGGATCCGAACCTTGCCAATGCAGCCATGGATCTTGGTGCAACGCCATATCAGGCACTTACCAAGGTTATCGTGCCCATGATCAAAGAAGGGATTTTTGCGGGAGCGCTCCTGGCCTTTACCATGTCCTTTGACGATTTCGTAATTTCCTACTTTGTTTCCGGAAACGGAGTAAAAAATATATCCATTGTTGTATATAATATGACAAAGCGCATCAATCCCACCATCAACGCCCTTTCTACTATTGTGATCGTGGTCATTGTACTGGTGCTTCTTTTTGCAAATCTGATCATGCCGAAGCTTCAGGCCTCCACCGTGAAAAAAATGGATCCGAAAAAAAGAAGGATCGTTGCGGTTGTCACAGCTGCTGCGGTTGTTCTGGTATTGGGAAAGTGGACGATTGTAAGCCAGGGAAACCACGTGCTTCGTGTATATAATGCCGGAGAATATATGGACCTGAGTCTTCTGGACAAATTTGAGAAGCAGTATAACTGTACTGTTGTATATGAAACCTTCGAGTCCAATGAGATGATGTACACCAAGCTGGCCAGTGGTGAAACCTACGATGTTCTGGTTCCGTCAGATTATATGATCGAAAGACTGATCAAGGAGGAATATCTTCAGGCCCTTGACTGGAAAAAAATCCCAAACAGCAAAAATCTTCTTCCCGAGGTACAGAATAAGGACTATGATCCGGGAAATCGTTATTCCTGTCCGTATTTCTGGGGAACTGTAGGAATCCTTTATAATAAGAATGTAGTCTCTCAGGAGGATCTTGACAAAGAGGGCTGGAATATTCTCTGCGATGAAAAATATAAGGGAGATCTTTATATGTATGATTCCGAAAGGGATTCCTTTATGATCGCCCTGAAGGCGCTGGGGTATTCCATGAACACAAAAAATCTTGATGAGATCCAGCAGGCTTATGAGTGGCTGATCCGGCAGAGAGATACCATGGATCCGATCTATGCAGGTGATGATGTGATCGACAACATGATCTCAGGAAACAAGGCAATGGCGGTTGTTTATTCCGGAGATGCTTCCTATATTATCAGCGAAAATCCGGAGCTTGGCTATTATACTCCGCAGCAGGGAACCAATACCTGGTATGATGCCATGGTCATCACCAAGGACTGTAATGAAGTAGATCTGGCTCATGAGTTCATCAATTTTATGCTGGATGATGAAAATGCTCTTTCCAATACCGAAGAAGTAGGATATACTTCTACTGTAAAGAGTGCATTCGAGGAGATGAAGAACGGAACTTATGAGGGAATTTCTTCCTATATTCCGCAGATCGACAATCCAAAGAATGAGATCTTCGGATACCAGAAGCCAAAGATTAAGAAGAAATTCGCAGAGCTTTGGACAAAGGTAAAAGCAAAATAACAAGACGTCAGAGAGAGACATGAAGGAGGTTCTATGAAATCAAAAAAAGCAGCAGCGATCATGTTATGTGCGGTACTTGGAACATCTATGATAACAGGTGTCAGTGTCAGTGCAAAGGATAAGGATGAACTGGTACTTTATACATGGGACGGAATGTTTCCGCAGGAAGTGCTGGATGATTTTGAAAAAGAAACAGGGACCAAGGTGGTATATTCCAACTTTGATACCGATGAGACCATGCTTGAGAAGCTTTCCCAGGCAAAGGGCGGCGATTACGATGTGGTAATTGCAGATGATTACATTATCGACAGCGCGGTAAAAGAGGGACTTGTCCAGAAGATCGACAAGGATACCGTTTCCAATTTTAAGAACATCAACCCCCTTTATCAGGGACAGTTTTATGATCCGGATGACGAATATACAGTACCTTACGGAGCAGGAATCCCACTGATCGTTTATGATCCGGAGCAGGTAGATATCGACATTAAAGGATACAAGGATCTCTGGGATAAGTCTCTGGAGGACAGCATTGCCATCGTAGGTAATTACCGCGTGATCTGTGGCATCACACAGCTTTCCATGGGAGAGAGCATGAACGAAGAAGATGTAGCCGTGATCGACAAGACCGGTGAGAAGCTGAAAGAGCTGGCACCGAACATTCGTATGATCCAGGATGACAATACACAGAATGCCCTTCTCAACGGAGAGGCAAGTGTGGCATTTCTTTATACATCACAGGTAACACAGGCACTGAAGGATAATCCGGATCTTAAGGTGGTTTATCCTAAGGAAGGTCTTGGATTTGGTATTATGGGAATGTTTGTGCCAAGTGAAGCACCGAATGCGAAGGCTGCCAATGAATTTATCAATTATATCCTGGAGCCGGAAGTATCTGCACAGTGCATCAACTATATCGGATACTACAATACAAACAAGGCAGCAGATGATCTGGTAGACGAGAGCCTGGTTGTTCCGGACAGCGTGACAAAGGGTGAGATCGTACAGAATGTAAGCCAGGAAGCAGAGCAGGAATACAATAAGATCTGGACAGAGTTTAAAGCTGCCTGCGATTAAGCAGACGAACCAGTAAGGGGGTTTTTCAGGTGGAGATATACAAAGGTACATCCGCTTTTTCCGGAATAGCCATTGGAAAAATACTGTATTACCACAGAGGCGAATATCAGATCCGTCAGTCCATGGTAGACAATGTAAAAAAGGAGCTGGATCGTCTGGATAATGCAAGAACAGCGGTAAAGAACCAGATCCAGCATATGTATAAAAACGGAGCACCCCTCCCTAAAGAGCAGGAGCTGACCTTGAAACGTCAGCTGAAGCTCTTAAGTGGCGGCAGCTTTCAGCGGGCCGTGGAAAGCATGATCACGACAGAAAAGGTCAGTGCAGCTTACGCAGTCCAGACAACCAGGGATGAGCTTGCCAATGTGTTCCGCAAGCTGGAGGACGAGGCTGTCAAAGAACAGATCGAAAATATCAGGGAGATTTCTGAGCTGCTGATCGGCGCCATGGGTGGCTCCCATGCACGGATCAATCTGGGAGATGAGCCGGTGATCCTTGCAGCAGAGCAGCTTTCCCCCAATGAACTTCTGGAGATGAACAAAGCCAGTCTTCTGGCGGTAGTCATGCATCAGGGGTCTGTTATTTCCCATGTATCGATCATGGCAAAATCCATGGAAGTCCCCACCCTGGTCGAGGTGGAGATACAGAAAGAATGGGATGGTCATATGGCTATTGTAGATGGGTATACAGGAACACTGTATATCGATCCGGAGCCGGAGCTTCTTAAGGAATATGAGATCCGTCATGCAGCAGATAAGGAAGAGCGGGAAGAACTTTTGAGACTTCGGAACCAAAAGGATATTACAGCCGATGGCAAGGAGATCAAGCTTCTGGCAAACATCGGAAATCTGGATGATCTGAATACGGTTCTTTATTACGGAGCAGCAGGTATCGGCCTTCTTCGAAGTGAATTCCAGTATCTCGGAAGAGAGAATTATCCAAGAGAGAATGAGCTGTTCCGTGCCTATAAAAAAGTAGCTGAGGATATGGATGAACGTCCGGCAGTGATCCGTACCGTGGACCTGGGGGCAGACCGTCAGGCAGAATATATGGCAATTCCTGATGAGGTCAATCCTATGATGGGAAACCGCGGCATCCGCCTCTGCCTGGATCGCAAAAAAATGTTTAAAGCGCAGCTTCGGGCTATTTACCGTGCAAGTGCCTATGGAAATATCAACCTGATGTATCCGATGATCACGTCCGAGGATGAACTGGATGAGATCGAGAAGCTGATCCGTGAGGTAAAAAAGGGCCTGGATGAGAAGAACATTCCTTACAAAAACATCCGTACCGGAATTATGATCGAAACACCGGCAGCGGTCATGATCAGTGAAGAACTTGGAAAACGTGTGGATTTTCTGAGCCTAGGAACCAATGACCTGACCCAGTATACCCTGGCTATGGACCGGCAGAATCTTCTTTTGAAGGATAAATACAACGATCATCATCCAGCGCTTGTAAAGATGATCCGCATGGTAACAGAGGCAGGACATAAGTCAGGATGTGAAGTTTACATATGCGGAGAGCTGGCAGCAGATTCCAATCTTACAGAAGCTTTTATCCAGATGGGAGTGGACGGCCTTTCCGTTGTTCCTGCCTGTGTACTTCCAGTGCGAAAAGCGATCCGCAGCTCCTATGCGGATGAGGCAAACCGGCCGGAAGAAGCAGTAAAAGAGAAATAATATCCGGAAAAATAAAAATCCTGAGAATTTCTATGTTGATATCTGTTGATATCTCACATAGGATCCTCAGGAATTTTTTGACGGAATCTTTCACTCACGGCTTATTGCTGTTCTAAATTGAAGCAGTGCGTGGAAGCATATCTGTTCCGGTTAAAGTTATCGAAGTCCAAGCACCTGGGCGGTTTCCGAAATAAACTCCGGTGTGGTACCACAGCATCCGCCGATCACGGAAGCACCGTTGTCCACCAGCACCTTCATATAACCTGCAAAATCCGCAGGGGTCATGCTGTAAACTGCATTTCCAAGATCATCGATCTGGGGCATTCCCGCATTGGGTTTGGCAATGACCGGAATGGAAACGTTCTCCTTGATATTGCGGATAACCGATACCAGCTGATCCGGGCCAACCGAGCAGTTGATGCCGACAGCGTCTGCACCTGCAGCTTCCAGGGACATGGCAGCCTCTATGGCATTTCCGCCGCTGAAGATACTTCCGTCTGCTTCTACAGTCACGGTACAGATGATAGGAAGCTCGCAGACACTCTGGCAGGCGTCTACAGCAGCCAGTGTCTCCTCGATATTGATCATGGTTTCCGCTACGATCAGGTCCACACCTGCATCACGGAGATAGCCGATCTGTTCCTGATAGACTTCGAAGGCTTTTTCGTAAGTCATGTCACCGGCCGGTGCCATCATCTTGCCTGTGGTGGTGATATCACCTGCTACGAAAACACCCTCCGGTGCGATCTCCTTTGAATAGCCGGCCAGGGTATGATTGATCTGTTCAATCTGATCCTCAAGTCCGTGCATAGTGAGGTTAATGCGGTTTCCTCCGAAGGTAGGCGCATAGATGATATGGCTTCCCGCCTCGATGTATGCCTTCTGCAGAGACTGGATCACATCCTTGTGCTCAAGCACCCAGCTCTCTGTGCAGACACCACGCGGCATGCCGGCCTTCATCAGGTTGGAGCCGGTAGCACCATCCAGCAGCAGGACATGATCTTCGGTCAGTTTCTGAAATTCCTGTTTTGTCATATGTTTATATCCTCCTTATGGCAGCCAATCACGGTTGGCAAAAAATAGGGCTCCTCCTGTAACCGCTGCACTCATTGCCGTGGGTTTATTTTAACACAGGGAATAAAAATAATCTATCCTGTTTCTGGGACGGGAAATAAAAAATAATAAAAATTAGGCAAATTGTACATATTTAACGACTTTTCTGTCGAATAAAGAACTTGCGTATTAGAAAATAGGATTGTATAATAACCTATAGACATGCCCAAAGGGCAAGACTGTCATCAGATAGAACATAAAGGTAAAGGTGAAAAGGAATTATGATTAAAGTTAAACTGAGCAACTGGAAGTCTGATCACCAGATGGATGAGGCTTATAAAGCTCTGCGAACAAATATCCAGTTCTGCGGAGCAGATAAGAAAGTGATCGCACTTACCAGCTGTACTCCTAATGAGGGAAAGAGCAGTGTGGCATTTAATCTTGCTGCCTCTCTTGCTGAGAGCGGCAAATCAGTGCTTCTGATCGATGCCGATCTGCGTAAATCCGTTTTGATGGGACGTGTGACAGTAGACCAGGAGGTAATGGGACTTGCTCATTATCTTTCCAAGCAGGCCAAGCTTTCTGACGTGATCTGTGCCACTACACTTCCGAAGTTCCATATTATCTTCTCCGGTATCGTACCTCCGAACCCGGCAGAGCTTCTCGGAAACAGACTCTTCAAGGATATGATCCGCGTGGTAAGAGATGTTTATGATTACGTTATTGTAGATACACCGCCGCTTGGATTGATCATCGACAGTGCTATCATAGCAGATTCCTGCGACGGATCTGTAATCGTCGTTGAATCCGGTACCATCAGCTACCGTTTTGTACAGGAAGTAAGAGATCAGCTTGCCAAGAGCAACTGCCCGATCCTGGGAACCATCCTGAACAAGGTGGACTACAGCAAGGCCGGCAATTACGGTCACTATGGCAAGTATGGTAAATACGGCAAGTACGGTAAGTATGGTTCCTACGGAGATTATGGTGAGAGCAGCAGTAAATAAAAAAACATTGACAACAGAAATGAGTGGGTTATTTTAATGAAGGGACTTTATGATATTCATTGTCATATCCTCCCCGGGGTGGATGACGGTGCAAGAAACATGGAAGAATCACTCTGGATGCTCAACAAGGAGTATCAGGAGGGCGTACGTCATGTGATCCTGACACCACATTTCCGGTACGATATGTTTGAGCCGCATATGAACATTGTGACAAGACAGTTCATGCAGCTGCGTAGAGCAGCCATGAATATTGGTGATGAAGGCATGAGACTTTATCTGGGCTGTGAACTCCATTCCAGTATGGATATGGTGGAATGCCTTAAGAAGGGACGGCGGCTTACCCTTGCAGGTTCCAGATATGTGCTTGTGGAATTCAGCAACGGAGATGAGAAAAATTATATTGAAGAACGGGTCAGAAGTCTTCTGATGAATGGTTTTATCCCGATCATCGCTCATGTGGAACGTTATAAGGCTACCCGGAACGATATTGGATTTTTGACAGAGCTGAAGGATATGGGAGCACATATCCAGGTCAACGCAGATACCATCAGCGGTCAGGACGGATTCGGGGCAAAAACCTTTGCACGGAAAGTCATGAAGCATGGGCTTCTGGATTTTGTCGGTTCTGACGGACACCGTAAGACGGAGCGTATCCCGGAGATCGGCAAATGTGTCGCCAAAATGGAAAAAACAATGGGGAGCGAATATGTAAAGAAGATCTTTATCAAAAATCCCCGGAAAATCACAGGGTAATGGAGAAAAGAAATGGAAAATCAGACTGTTAACAACAACGACGAAGTAGAGATCGATCTTGGTGAGGTATTTCACCTGTTACTGAGCAAGCTGGGTGTTATCGTTTTATCCGGTATTGTTTTCTGCCTGGCAGCTGTTATGGGAACCATGCTTCTGATCACACCGAAGTATGAATCCACAACCAAGATCGTGGTACTGTCCAAGCAGGACAGCAGCACACTGACCAATCAGGATATCCAGACAAGTACATCACTGACCAAGGACTATGCGGAGCTGATCAAGAGCCGTACAGTTACTGAGGGTGTGATCGCACAGCTGAAACTGGATATGACACATGAGAAGCTTCTTAAGAAGCTTTCCGTAGATACACCAACGGATACACGAGTAGTATCCATCACAGTTACAGATACCGATCCTTATACAGCGGCAGAGATCGCAAACGCAGTAAGAGATATTGCTTCCAAGCATATCCAGCAGGTTATGGATATCAAGGCAGTAAATGTGGTAGAGACAGCAAACATCCCGGATGAGCCATCAAGCCCAAGTGTACCGAAAAACGGTGTGATCGGCGGACTTCTGGGTATCCTTCTGGCAGCAGCTGTTGTGATCATCGTATATCTGACAAACGATACTGTAAAGACACCGGAAGACGTAGAGAAATATCTTGGATTAAGCGTACTTGGTACAATCCCATACTCTTCCAAAATGGGCAAGAAATCCAAAAAGAAAAAGAAACGTCACGCATAAAAATAACAACAACGGATCAAAGTGTTGGGAAAGGCCGGGAGCAGCAAAAATATGAAGAAATTTTTTGTGTTTTTATTAGTGGTCATCTGCCTTGGTATGGGAGCCGGTGTAGTATACATGAAGAGCTCCGAGGATAATGAAGGACCGAAGATCACATTTGAAGAGGGAAAAGATACGAATTATACATCCGATATGACAGAAGAGGATCTTCTGAAGGATGTAAAGGCACAGGATGACAGAGATGGAGATGTTACAGAGTCTCTTACTGTAGAAACCATATATCCGAAGAATGACGGAAAACAGGTTTCTGTTATCTTTGTTGCAAAGGACAAAAACAACAATGTAACAAAAAAAGAATTTACCATGGAAGCTCAGGACGGCAGTGCCGAAAATCCGCAGCTGGGACTGATCGATAATGACGGTCTCACAGAGGACGGAGATTCCACAGATACCACAGAGCCTGCAGAAGAGACAGATATGCAGGATGGGACAGAAGCAGACAGCACAGATGCTGAAAGCGGAGATTCCGCAGAAGGAGAACTGACTCCGGAGGAACAGGCGCAGAAGACACAGGAAGACAAGATCGAGCAGCTTTCTCCGCAGGACCCGAAGATGTATCTGACTACCTATTACGTAGAGGTACCAGTAGGAACTACGCTGGATAAATTAAGCTATGTAAAGGATATCCAGGATGATACAGAGTCAACCAGTGATCTTTTCAAAAGAATCCAGATCACCGGTGATGTAAATACAGCTGCACCGGGAACTTACGAGCTTACATATTATGTAGTAGACAACAGTGGAAACAGCTCCAACGGAGCCGTACTTACCATTGTCGTGAAATAAATATCATCCCCTCTCCAGGTGCCTGAGATACCGGAGAGGGGATAAATGCAACAAAAAAATGTAAGCGAGGGAAGGCGTAGAAAAGAATATGTATCAAAAAGAAAACAGCAGCTGGGTAAAACATGCAGATTTTACGATTTGCGATATGCTGTGTCTGCAGCTTGCGTTTGTACTTGCATACTGGATCCGAAACGGGATCGATCAGCCATACGAGACAGAGCTGTACCGAAATGTGGCAGTGGTGATGTTTCTTATCCAGCTGATGGTCACATTTTTTAATGAAAGCTTCAGCGGAGTTCTGCGAAGAGGAATGCTGGTGGAACTGAAGAAAACCTTTGAACAGTGTACACTGGTCTGTCTTCTGGTCCTGGCATATATGTTTCTTTTAAGAATTGGAAACAATTATTCCAGAATGATCCTGCTGATCACCTATGTACTTTATATCTGCTTCAGCTACTGCGGCAGACAGGCATTGAAGAAATTCCTGAAGGATCACAGATACGAAGAAAGCGAGAAGCGATCCCTGCTGATCGTTACAGTCAGTGAAAATGCAGACAATGTGGTGGAAATCATCCGCAAGAATAATTACGGAACCTATCATTTGGCAGGAATTGTTTTTATGGATTGTGACAAGAAGGGAGCATCCGTCTGTGGAGTGCCGGTAGTAGCCGGGAGGGAGGATATGATCTCCTATATCCATAAGAACTGGATCGATGAAGTATTTTTTGCAGTGCCTAAGGAAATTCCGATCCCGGAGCAGATGATCAAGGATTGTTCTGCAATGGGAGTTGTTATCCATATGAGACTGGCAACCATGAAATCCCTTGGCAAGAACCAGGTGGTGGAGGAGCTTGGCGGATACACTGTGCTTTCCAGCAGTATCCACATTGTGACACCGCGCCAGATGTTTGTGAAACGAGCTATGGATATCGCAGGCGGTCTGGTAGGTTGTCTTTTTACAGGAATCGCAGCGATCTTTCTGGTTCCGGCCATTAAGATCAAATCTCCGGGTCCTGCATTTTTCTCACAGGTCCGCATGGGAAAGAACGGTCGTCCGTTCAAGATCTATAAATTCCGCTCCATGTATATGGATGCAGAAGAACGCAAAAAAGAACTGATGAAACAGAATAACATAAAAGATGGAATGATGTTCAAAATGGATGATGATCCACGAATCATCAAAGGAGTAGGACATTTTATCCGAAAGACATCCCTGGATGAATTTCCACAGTTCTGGAATATTCTGAAAGGAGTCGGCGGTATAATAGAGCCAACCGAGAAAAAACTTGATTTTACAGGGTTTTCGCTGGCTTAGCTAGGTTCCTTAGTATGATTCTTATGATTTGTCATTAAAGGAAACCAAGCGTATTTCCAGCGGGAATATATATAATAAAGTGGTTTCCTGGATGCTTATTTGGCCCAATCATAAATAAGTAAATGAGAATCATAAATAATAGGAGGTAATGGCTGAGCCTGCGGATGTCCCTCAAAAGACGTTCACAGGTTATCTGTCGTTGGAGAAAAATATAAGAAATAAATGAGAAAAAAGAGATAAGAAAGTAGCCCTCGATTTTGTCGGGGGGGGGGGTACAGTAAGGGAGATATGAAATGCTAGGAATATCAAAACGAAAGTGTACGATGGATACCCCAGTACATATTAATGGGAATGAAAAGAAAACTGAATATCGAAATTCTTATATCGCATATCTAAATATTCAAAATGTGATTCTCATGTGCTACTTACTTGTGTTCGGGGTATGGCTATGGACGGAATTACATATTTTAACAAATCTTAACATATTCCGGATTAATGCTCTTCTTGGTGTAGCAATAATCCTATCTAGTTTTAAATCACTCAAATTTGAAGGCAATTTCTACAATTGTGGGGACGATTGTAGATTAACAGATAGATTACAAAAAAATGGAAGGGGAAAGAAAAAAATCTATGTATAGAAAAGATTCTGAAGGATGGTTAAAACACACAGATTTTATAATCTTAGACATGATCTGTTTGCAATTAGCGTATGTTCTGGCATATGCAATTAGCGGATATGGATTTAATCCATATGAAACAATTATTTATCGCAATATGGCAGTTTTCCTTGAACTGGCAGATCTGGTTATGATTTTTGCATATGGCACCATGAAAAGCGTGTTAAAGAGAGGATACTATCGTGATTTTGTAGTTACGTTAAATCATGCGATTATGGTAGGTGCCTTAGCGGTTTTATATTTATTCCTGCTTCAGGAAGGGCAGGACTTTTCAAGATTAACATTGATGCTGACCATAATAATTTATTTAGTAATGACGTATCTTGTCAGAGAACTTTGGAAAAAACTTCTGCGAAAACAGATGAAGGATGGCGGAGAACGTAAACTACTGATTGTAACATCAGAAGATGTGGCTGAACAAGTAGTGTTAAGTATGCAGGAAAACAATTATGCCAGATTCTCATTGGCTGGTGTAGCTGTAATTGATGCGGACTGGACTGGAAGAGAAATTCATGGAGTTCCGGTAGTTGCCAACGAAGAGACTGCAGCAATGTATGTATGTCAGGAATGGATTGATGAAGTTCTGATTGTTGTTTCAGAAGTTCTTTCGTATCCGTCAGAGTTAATTGAGCAATTATCAGAGACAGGAGTAACCATTCATCTTAATCTTGCAAAGATCACAAGTGTGCCAGGGAAAAAACAGTTTGTGGAAAAGGTTGGTAATTACACAGTCCTTACGACAAGTATTAATTATGCATCAACCAGACAGTTAATGTTAAAACGATTGATGGATATTGCGGGTGGATTAGTTGGATGTATTTTTACCGGAATCATTTGTATTTTTGTCGGACCGGCAATTTATATTGCATCACCGGGACCAATTTTCTTTGCTCAGGAACGAGTAGGAAAGAATGGAAAGAAATTTAAAATGTACAAGTTCCGCAGTATGTATATGGATGCCGAAGAACGTAAGGCAGAGCTTATGAAAGATAACAAACTTGGAGATGGAAAGATGTTTAAACTGGACTTTGATCCTCGTGTTATCGGAAATAAGATACTTCCAGATGGGACACATAAGACAGGAATCGGTGATTTTATCAGACGAACAAGTTTAGATGAATTTCCGCAATTCTTTAACGTATTACGTGGCGATATGTCGATTATAGGTACTCGCCCACCCTTGATTTCAGAAACGAATCTGTATGAGCTTCACCATCGTGCAAGGCTGGCAATTAAGCCGGGAATCACTGGCATGTGGCAGGTAAGCGGACGAAGTGATATTACCGATTTTGAAGAAGTAGTTCGTCTTGATAAAGAGTATATCACAAACTGGAACATTGGGCTAGATATAAAAATATTATTTAAAACAGTGATGGTGGTTTTTAGAAAAGATGGTTCTATGTAATTAAATATCAATCAGCGGTTTGGTTTCTGCAAATAGAAATCAAACCGCAAG
Source organism: Blautia sp. MSK.18.38 (assembly GCF_024460535.1). Classification (NCBI taxonomy): domain Bacteria; kingdom Bacillati; phylum Bacillota; class Clostridia; order Lachnospirales; family Lachnospiraceae; genus Blautia; species Blautia sp. MSK.18.38. The sequence continues at coordinate 18,946 of NZ_JANFYP010000025.1, forward strand.
AAAGAATGTTAGATAAGTTATAAATATAAAACAAATTAAACAATGGTATTAAAAAGAAAAGTATCATCCTGCCGGATGTGATTATAGATACAAAAATACTTTTTAAGGGAAATATCAATAATTGAAGGAGTAAATTATGAAAAAATTTGATTATTTAGTAGTGGGTTCTGGTCTTTATGGAGCAATTTTCGCTCATGAAGCCAAAGCACATGGGAAATCTGTTTTAGTTGTGGATAAACGTCCTAATATTGCGGGCAACATTTACACCGAAAAAATCGAGGACATCAATGTCCATAAGTATGGTGCACATATTTTTCATACTAACAATAAAAAAGTATGGAATTATATTACACAGTTTGCAGAATTTAATCGTTTTACAAATTCTCCGGTTGCTAATTATAAAGGTGAACTTTATTCTCTTCCGTTTAATATGTACACATTCAACAAGATGTGGGGAGTTGTAACACCTGAAGAAGCAACTGAAAAAATTGAAGAGCAGCGTAGGGAAATCACTGGCAATCCACAGAATTTGGAAGAGCAAGCTATTTCTCTTGTAGGACGTGATATTTATGAAAAACTTATAAAGGGTTACACCGAAAAACAATGGGGACGTGATTGTAAAGATTTACCGGCTTTCATTATTAAGCGATTACCAGTACGTCTGACCTTTGACAATAACTATTTTAATGCTTTATATCAAGGCATTCCTATAGGTGGTTACACAAAAATGATTGCTAATTTGCTGGATGGTATTGAGGTTCGTTTGGATACTGATTATCTTGAACATAAATCGGAGCTAGATGCTATGGCTGATAAAATTGTATATACTGGACCAATTGACGCTTATTTTGGTTATAAGCTTGGACCATTGGAATATCGTTCTGTTCGTTTTGAAACGGAAACTCTGGATAAGTCAAATTTCCAGGGAAATGCTGCGGTTAATTATACAGATTCTGAGACACCGTGGACTCGTATCATTGAACATAAATGGTTCGAGTTTGGCAAAGATGAGAATGGAAATGATCTTCCTAAGACTATCATCAGTCGTGAGTATAGTAGTGAATGGAAACCAGGCGACGAGCCGTATTATCCAGTTAACGATGCCAAGAATGGATTATTGTATAGCGAATATAAGAAATTAGCAGAAGCAGAGGATAAAGTAATTTTTGGTGGTCGTCTTGGTGAGTACAAATATTATGATATGGATCAAGTTATTGCAGCTGTGTTGGATAAGTGTGAGAAAGAATTGGGAGAGTAAATATGGCAAAGAAGAAAATTTTAATGGTTTGTGAGGCTTTTGGAGGAGGCGTATTTACTTACGTATCGCAACTTTGTAATGATATGGCGGATGAATTTGATGTATATTTGGCGTATTCACTTAGACCTCAGACGCCTAAGAACTACAAAGACTTTCTGAATAAGAAAGTGCATTTAATTGAGATGAAAAATGTTGGTGTTAATGGACTAATTAATTTAAAAAGCGATATTGCAGCAATTAAAGAACTTCGTCAGATTGAAAAAAAAGTAAAGCCGGATGTAATTCATCTGCATTCTTCGGTTGCAGGTGGTTTAGGTCGACTTGCATATAAGGGAAAGAATAATACGGTTGTCTATACGCCACACGGTTATGCTCATATTCTTATGGGGCCGGGGAAGAAGAGCAAGGTATATAAATTTGCCGAAAAAGTTCTTGGAAACAGAGCATTAACACTTACCTGCTGTGAAAGTGAAGATGAAGAAGCAAAGAAATTTTCGAAGAGAACTGCTTATGTTGAAACTGGTGTGAATCTTGCAGATCTTTCTGCCTCTCTTGATGGAATTAAGCCTGTCAAAAATGATAAGTTTACAGTATTTACACTTGGTAGGGCGTGCGTTCAGAAGCAACCACAGCTTTTTAATAGGATTGCAGAATTGGTGCCAGATGCAAGATTTATTTGGATTGGTAATGGTGAACTTGAAAACGAATTGACTGCTCCTAATATTGAAGTGACTGGTTGGAAACCTCGTAAGGAAGCTTTAGCTATGGCAAAAGGTGCTGATGCATTTGTACTATGCAGTCTTGGGGAAGCTATTGCAATGAGCCTTATTGAAAATATGTACATTAAGAAATTAATTCTTGTTAGTAACACAATGGGAAATAAAAGTGTTATTCACGATGGTATCAATGGATATGTATGTGATAAGGCAGAGCAGTATGCTGAACATATAAAAGCAGCTATGAAGAAGTTCCCTAAAGAACTTCCAGAGAGAGCATATCAAGATGTGCTTGAAATTTATAACACAGAGGCAATGAAGAGAAAGTATATTAGATTATATACAGATATTATTGAAAGAAAATATTAATGGAAGAAAAAAAACATGAATTGGTGTCAGTTATAGTGCCAATATATAAGGTTGAAGATGATTTGCTTGATTGTGTAACAAGTATTCAAAATCAAACACATACTAATTTGGAAATTATTCTTGTAGATGATGGATCTCCAGATAAATGCGGAGAGATGTGTGATGTATTGGCTAAAGATGATGATAGAATTATAGTGATTCATCAAGAAAATGGTGGCTTATCGAGTGCACGTAATGCTGGAATGCAGGTAATGAAGGGTGACTACATTACATTTGTAGATAGCGATGATGTGCTTGAAAAAAAATTTGTGGAAAACTTGTTAAAATTGCTGCACAAGTATCAAGCGGAAGTTGCGGTGTGTCAGAATTCTGTTTTTACGAAAACGAGAGGTGTTGTGCATTTACATAGTCAAGATTGCATTAAAGAAAAGTGCTATGATTTTTCAGATGCAATTAAAAGTATGTTATATCAAAAGGAGTTTGATGTTGCAGCATGGGGAAAGTTGTATCGTTTAGATACACTTAAAGGTGTTACGTTTCCGGAAGGTTTAATTCATGAAGATATTCCAACAACATATAAGGCTTTGTTGAAGTGTAACAAAGTTGCATATACATCAGAGGAATTATATAGATACCAAATTAGAGAAAATAGTATTGAAAATGAGAAGTTTACTCCGAAAAAAATGGATTGCATCGCAACATCTCAAATGATGTTGGATGATATTGAAAGAAATTATCCTGAATTTGTAGCAGCAGCTCGAAGTAGATATTTTGCTGCACAATTTCATATATTGGCACAAATAAATGAAGATATTCCAGAAAAGAAAATTATAATTAATAATATTAAAAAAATTCGAGGTAAATTGATTAAAGATTCCTCTGCTAGTGTTAGGGTAAGAGGGGCGTGTTTACTAAGTTATTTTGGTTTCGATTTTACAGTGAAGATATTGAATAAGATGAATAAGCATAAGTATATTTGATATGTTAAATAGATATAAAGAGGTGATTTAATGCCAACAATCAGTGTAATTATTCCAGCATATAATGTTGAAAAATATTTAGATAAATGTATGAATTCAGTTCTTAATCAGAGTTTTACCGATTTTGAGGTTTTACTTATTGATGATGGTGCTAAGGATTCAACCGTTCAATTATGTGATAAATATGCTGAAAAAGATACTAGGGTAAAAACTTATCATAAAAAAAATGGTGGATTATCAGATGCACGTAATTATGGCTTAGAACGTATTTCAGGGAAATATGTAACATTTATTGATAGTGATGATTACATTGATGATAATTATTTAAAATATATGTATGATCTAATCCTAAAAGAAAATGCTCAAATTTGTATGGTTCAAGGACAGTTATTACTTGAAAATGAAGAGCCACATAAATTCCCCATAAATGTAGAGAAATGCGTAAGTACAGAAGAAGCAATTAGAATGATGTTACTTAGAAAAGAAGCTACACACACAAGTTGGGGAAAATTATATGACGTTTCTTTGTGGGAAAATATCCGCTTTCCTAAAGGCCAAAATTATGAGGATTATGCGACTACATATCATGTATTTTCGAAGGCAACAAGAGTTGTTTATAGTGATGCCAAATTATACTATTATATACAACGCTTAGGATCAATAATGCATGATGCTTGTTCAATTAAAACATTGAGTGTTTTAGATGTAGCAGATAACGTATCAGAGTATTTGTTAACAAAATGGCCAGAAAGTAGTGATGAGATATTAGATTTACAAGCTCATACATATTTGAAAAATTTGCAGCAGATTTTAAATAGTGGAAACAAGGCATTTTTGGAATATCAAAATAGAATTATATTATTTATTAAAGATAATAGACATAAACTTTTGACTTCAAATCGTGTACCATTAAATGACAAGGTTAAGATAGTTTCTCTTATGTTGGGAAAAGGAGTTTTTCTTAAAGTATATAATTTTTGTGATGGAAATAGAAAGGTAAATTAAAGAAACAATGAAGATTGATATAATTACGTTACATTATATTTGGCATTATGGTTCATTACTGCAAACTTATGCCACTTGTAAAGTCTTTGAAAAGTTAGGTTTAGAAACAGAAGTAATAGATTATGTTAGACCAAATGCAAGTGAAACAGAAGAAATAAAAGCAGGCGTAGTTGCAAAAGGATATGAAAAAAAACCTGTTAAAAAAGCATTATTTATAATTAGTAAAAAAATAGAAAATAAGCGAAGAAAAAAATTTAGCGAGGAATTTTTGAAAAAAACGGTTTCTATGACGAAACGTTATAGTTCATTTGACGAGTTAAAAATGAATCCTCCAATAGCTGATATTTATTGTACTGGAAGTGATCAAACTTGGAACAGTGAATATAATGGAGGCTTTCTACCAGCATATTTTTTAGAATTTGCACCTACAGGGAAAAAAAGAATTGGGTATGCGATAAGCATAGGTATGGATGAAATTCCAGAAAAAGAATTAGAGCAGACTAAAAATGCTGTACTAAAATATTCTGCAATTTCGGTTAGAGAAGATTCAGCAGTTAAATTAATAAAGAAATTAGGATATGAATCAGTTCAGCAGGTATTAGATCCTACGTTAGGATTAAGTTTAGAGGATTGGAAACCATTAATTGCTCCAGATGCGAATAATGGTAAATATATTTTAATTTATAAATTGAATCCAAATGATAAGTTAGAAAAATTTGCAGAAAAATTGGCAAAGGAAAAGAATTGTAAAATTATACGTGTAAGTTATTATTTAAATCATTTTAAGGATCAAGGAAAAATGAAATATAGTCCTAGCGTAGAAGCGTTTTTGTCATTAATTTATAATGCAGAAAGTGTAATCACAGATTCATTTCATTGCGTAGCTTTTTCGTTAAACTTTAATAAGGACTTTTATGCTTTTTATCCGGGAAAATATAGCACGAGGATTAGTAGTATTCTTGAATTGACAGGAACAAAGCATCGTGCAGTGGGAGAAAGTGAATTTAGTTATGATGTAATTAATTATGAATATGTAAACGAAGTTCTTTCAAGGGAAAGAAAACGAACACTTGATTTTTTGAAAGAAAGTTGTAAATAGGGGGATAAATTATGTATACAGAATTAAAATCATATCAAATTATTATTGCATTACTCAAAAAATATGGAATACGACATTGCGTGCTTTCTGCTGGTAGTAGAAATGTACCATTTGTTCATTCAGTTGAAGAAGATCCATATTTTAAATGTTATTCAGTTGTTGATGAAAGAAGTGCTGGGTATTTTGCATTAGGATTGGCTCAAGAAACAGGTGAGCCAGTGGTAATATCTTGTACAGCATCTACAGCATCTTGTAATTATTGGCCACCTGTTGCGGAAGCTTTTTATCAAGATGTTCCTCTTGTTATTTTAACAAGCGACCGAGATCCACATATGTTAGGACAACGAGAGGATCAGATGATTGATCAGGTAGGAATGTTTGATAGACATGTAAAAAAATCTGTAAATTTACCTATTGTGGATACTAAAGATGACTTTATATGGTGTCAAAGATTAGTGAATGAAGCCTTGTTAGAGTTAGATCATCATGGAAAAGGCCCAGTACATATTAATATTCCAATGAATAGTTATAATGTCTCATTTACTGTAAAAGAATTACCAGAGGTTACGAAATTTGAAAGATTACAGTATGCTTATGAGCAGGAAAAATGGGATGATAGAGTAGAAAAATTAAAGAGATGTAAAAAAATTCTGCTTGTTTGCGGACAGAATAGTAATGTATCTGAAAAATTAAAAACAGAGATAAAAGAATTTTCGAAAAAATTCAATTGTGCGGTATCAATAGAGTATATGTCTAACATAAATGATCCGGATTATATTAATACGGTATTATGTACGGATACACAATATATCACAAATAAAAAATTTGAAGAAATTATGCCAGAGATAGTTGTTTCATTTGGAGGAAATATTGTTGCTGGACTGAAAGAAATGCTTAGACGATTTCCAGGAAAATGTGAGCATTGGCTTATTCAGGAAGATGGTAGAGTAGTAGATTTATTTAAAAATTTAACAACCATTTTTGAGTGTACACCAGAATGGTTTTTTGAGTATTTTAATACAAAAGCAGGAGATATTCAAAATGATAATGAATATAATCTTATGCTAAAGGAATATAAAGAATCAATTAAGTATCCTGAATTTGAGTATTCTAATGTGTATGCAATAAAAGAAGTTGTTGAAAATGTGGGCTCTAATTCTATGATTCATATGGCAATTAATAATGCAATTAGAATCACTAATTATTGTTGTTTAAAACCAGATGTTAAAGTATATGCTAATATTGGAATATTTGGTATTGATGGTTGTATGTCTAGCTTTCTAGGACAAGCATGTGCGAGAAAAGATTTATGTTATTTAATAATTGGAGATCTTGCATATTTTTATGATATGAACGCAATGCGTATTAAACACATTAATAAGAATGTACGTATATTATTGATTAACAATGAAGGAGGCGGGGAATTTTATTATAATTATACTTGGATTAACAAATCTAGTGATTTGCATACGACTGCTCGTCATTGTACTAAAGCAGAAGGATGGGTTAAAGAAAATGGATTCAAATATTTATGTGCACATGATAAATTGAGCTTTGATAAAGCTAGAAAAGAATTTATGGATGAAAACAGTGATCAACCAATATTATTGGAAGTATTCACAGAAATGTCAAATGATGCAAAAGTACTTCATGATTTTTATGCTTTAAGTAAACCTGTTGATGTAAAGCAGAAAGGAAAAGAAGTTATAAAGGGTGTTATTGGACAAGAAGCAGCGAAAAAATTGAAAAGTATGTTTAGCAAGTAACTGGAGGATAAGTAAATGATAAAGAACATTCTTCGTAAAATCAAATATAAATTAAAGAATACTTTTTCTATGAAAATTCCTGTTAATAATCCAATACTTTATGGAGAATTGTTAAAAGGCAGATGTGCTCTTATTACTGGTGGCACAAGTGGAATTGGTTTTGCTATTGCTGAGGCTTTTTTAAGAAATAAGGCGGATATTATAATAACAGGAAGAAATGAGAGTAAGATTGAAAAAGCAGTTAATCAGCTAAAAAAAGAATTTGCGGAACAAAAAGTTATAGGGATTGTACTAGATAATTGTGATGTTACCAAAATGAAAGATATTTTTCAAAATCCATTGTTGGGGGGGGTTAAAAATAGATATTCTTGTAAACAATGCAGGTGTTATTAATAAAACTTTTTTTGGTAATACATTAGAATCAGATTTTGATATGGTTATTGATACGGATTTAAAAGGCCCATATTTCTTAAGTGAATTATTTGCTGAATATATGAAAGAAAATAAAATTCAGGGAAATATTTTGAATGTTTCATCATCATCGTCCATTCGTCCTGCCAATAATTCATATGGTCTTGCAAAATGGGGTATACGAGGAATGACATTGGGACTTGCTAAACATTTGAGTGCAGATGGGATTGTAGTAAATGCAATTGCACCGGGGCCTACAGCTACGTCAATGCTTATGGGAAATGATGAGCAAAGTATCAGTCGTCCAGCGTCACCTTCTGGACGATATACAACCCCAGAAGAAGTTTCCAATCTATCAGTTGTTCTTGTAAGTGATCTTGGACGAATGATTAATGGAGACACAGTTTATGTTACAGGTGGATGTGGCTTGTTAACTTTTGATGATTGGTCGTAATTAGTGGAGATAAGATTGATGGAGGAAATATGAATTATGAAAAGAGTTTTACAAGAACTTCCATCGCTAGATGGAGGCGGAATTGCGAAACTTTTATATGAGTATTATTCGCAAATGGAACATGATAAGATTCATTTTGATTTCATAATATATAGTTATTATGATGAAGGAATTTATGAAAAACCGTTGAGAGAAATGGGATGTAATATATATAAATTACCGCCATATAAATCCAATCCCAAAGAGTGTATAAAAAAAATGGAAGATATTATAGAACAGGGAAACTATGATATTGTTCATACACATATGGGAGTAATGGGATATGTGATTATGCGTATCGCTAAAAAATATAATGTAGCCAGAAGATGTATGCATTCACATATTGCAAATGAAGTTACAAGTAAAAAATCAAAATTTGCTAGTTTCTTTAGAATGATGATTGCACGCCATTATGTTACAGATAAATTAGCATGTGGTCAAGATGCAGCAATTGATATGTGGGGAAAAAAGGCCGTTGAGAATAATGAAGTTTTTATTATGAAAAATGCGGTTGATACAAATTTATTTAAGTTTAATGAGGAGAAAAGAAATCAACTTAGAAAGAAACTGGCGTTAGAAGATAAACTGGTATTAGTGATTGTCGGACGTTTATCTAGTCAGAAAAATTATCCATTTCTTTTTAAAACGTATAAAAAGGTTATAGAAAAAAGAAATGATACAGTATTATTGGTTATTGGTCGAGGAATGGAAGAGACTAGTATAAAAAATCTAGCAAAAGATATGGGATTAGAAAATTCAGTTCGATTTCTTGGAGTTAGAAATGATGTAGCAGATATTTTGAATGCTTGCGATTGCTTTTTGCTTCCGTCTTTATATGAAGGGCTTCCGGTAGTTTTAATTGAAACGCAGGCCAATGGTTTGACAGCTATAGTTTCAGATAGAGTAACAACAGAGTTGGCAGTTACCGATGTAGTTGAATTTTTACCAATAAGTGAAGATGCGGTTGAGATTTGGGCAGATAAAATATGTAGTTATAAGCCTTTAACAATGGATCTGAGAAAAAGTTATTTTAAAAAAATAGAACAAGCGGGATACGATATTATTAGTGCTAGTAAAAATATGGAAGATTTTTATCTTAAGGAGCCAAGAAGTTGAGTATATATATATCAGTATTTTTATCTTCGACAGTTTTTTTGTATGCAGGGGAGAAGATAAAAGATAAAAAATTAAATAGATTTTTAATCGTGATTGGTCTTTTGATACCATCTATAATAGCAGCTTGTCGTGCAGATAGTGTTGGAACTGACGTTTTGGTATATGGAAAAGCATTTTATACCCAAGCCGTTTCGTCTAGCAGCTTTATTACGTATGTTATTTCAAAAGTGGATTCAATGTTTTCCGATTTTGGATTCTATTTTTTGACGTACATATTATCTCGCTTTTTTAAGGATTATCATATTGGTTTTTTTGTATATGCCATTTTGGTACAAGTATTCTTTTATATAGCGTTTAAACGATGTAAAAAATTATTTAATACACCTGTTTGGTTTGCAATGCTGTTAATAAACTTATTTTTGTATAATATATCATTAAATTTAATGAGACAGTGTATAGCAGTTCCAATAGCTTTTTTGGCATGGACATATTTGGCGGATGGTAAAATTAAACAGTATATTTTGTTTACAATAATTGCTGTTGTTTTTCATTCATCAGCTTTGATAACGGTGTTGATTCTACCTATGTATTTATTACTCAGAGCTGGAAGAAATAAGCAACCTGTTGTTAAAATCATGCAAGGAATTTTGTTTTGTAGTTTAGTATTTGTAATATTATATTTTGGTTCCTCATTAATACAATTATTAGTTGCAAGAGGTATAATTCGACAAAATTATTTAAGTTATCTTGCAAACGGAAGATACTCAACATCATCTGCAATAGATATTTATACTGTTTTACAATATTTGATTTATATTATATTGGGTGTATTCACATTTAAATGCTTGAAGAATAGAAAAGTAGAGCCTACATTTTTAATAATGTGTGTTGGCTGTATTTTACTCTCTAAATTTGGAACAACATTTAACACATATGTATCCAGAGTTGGATATAATTTTTACCCGTACATGGCTTTGTTGTTGGCAAATATAGACAATTGTTTTACAAAACAGTCTAAAAAAATATATAGAATAGTAATCTTGGCTGTTGTGGGTTATTTTTGGTATCAGGCGTTTGTTTTACGAGGTTACAATGCAACAGTTCCATATTATTTCTTTTGGAATTAATTGAGAAGTTATATTTTGATGTTGAGGAGAAAATGATGAAATTAAGTATTATAATTCCAGTATACAATGCAGAGAACGATATTGGTAGATGCGTGGAGTCTATTAAAACAATTAATGAAATTGACTATGAGTGTATCGTTATTGATGATGGAAGCACAGATAATACTTGGTTGAAATTGAAAAAATATACAGAAAATATTCCCCAATTTATTATTAAACATATTACCAATGGTGGTGTTTCCAATGCGAGAAATATTGCCTTGAATTTGTCTAGTGGAGATAAAATATTGTTTCTTGATGCTGATGACTACTTACTTTCAGATGCCGGTGATATATTGAAAAAAAATATGGCATTTAATGACGATTTAATTATATTTACTCATAAGAATGTTGTTAACGGACAGATTAAGGAGAATTATATTTATCCGAATATACTAGGACTTTCCTATACAGAGGCGTTAATCAAATTGACAATAGAAAATCAATGTTTAAATAATTGTTGGGGGAAGCTCTTCAAAAGTGAAATTATAAAGAATAATAAAATAAGATTTGATTCTCAAATGAAAATTGGAGAAGATGCCAAGTTTGTATTGGAATATTTGCAAGAATCCTCTAGCTTGAAGATATGTAATCTGCCTTTGCAGGCATATATAATTAATGAAGAAGGTGCGATGCGGAAAGCAGGATTAGAAGCACTTGGTGATGAAATTAAAACCTATGAGGCAAGAATAAATACATTAAGAAATCTGCAGGTTGAAATTAGTGATGAGTTAATGCAGGTCTTAAATTTGACATATTACAATAAAATAATAGGATATTTGATTCAAGACAGTCATAAATTTGGAGTTGTAAAAAACTATGAAAATATTTGCAGATATATAGAAAATAAAAAAATAAAAGAAATTCTGAATAAATTACCTAATAAATCATTATCTTTTAAACAGAAATTACTATTATTATTTATTAAAAATAGGTGGTATTTATTACTTGCGGTCATGCTTAAAATATTTATATAAGCTTAAATATAGAATGAGAGGAATTATGAAGATTGGAATTGTAACATTAATTTATGCAACTAAATTTGATAATTATGGAGGAACGCTACAAAATTATGCACTCTCGCAGGTGCTTTCTGATATGGGACATGAGGTTTCTACTATTGCCTTATATTATTCTAAAGAACCATTTTGCTTATATGGAAAAATTAGGCGTAAATTATATTGTAAATATGGTATTGATGTTCGCATTAGTAAAAAAGGCATACAATGTGCTAAAGTTGAAAAGTACCAGAAAAAAAGAAATGATAATTTTTTGCAATTCAGATCAGAAAAAATTCATACGGATACTCGTTGGATCGAGAAAAATAATTTTAGAAATCTGGATTCGGAATATGATCTTTTTATAGTAGGCAGCGATCAGGTATGGAATCCATATTGGGCTGTGAATAAAACTACTTTTGATGGGTTCTTTTTGCGGTTTGCCAAAAAAGATAAAAGGGTTTCATATGCTGCAAGTTTTGGGGTATCAATGATTCCTGAAAACCAAATAAGTGATTATACAAAAGCTCTTTTGGAATTTAAGCGTATTTCAGTTAGAGAAGATGCTGGAGCATCCATTATAAAAAATTTGTGTAATAGAGAAGCACAAGTTGTTCTTGATCCAACTCTGTTGCTTGATAAGTGTCAGTGGGAATGTATTCAAAAAAAGATGCTTAATATTCAGACAGATAGTCCATATATACTAACATATTTTTTAGGGGAAATGCCAGAAAATGCGAAGGACTATATAGAAAAGGCTTTTTCTATAAAAGGGGAAATGAAAATTTACAACCTTGCAAAACAAAATGAAAAAGATTTATATGCACTTGGTCCGTCTGAGTTTATTTACATGATTTCTCATGCAAAATTAATTTTAACAGATTCATTCCATGCATGTGTATTTTCTTTTATTTTTGAAAAGCCATTTATTGTGTTTGATAGACAAGACAATACAGCAGATATGATGTCAAGAATTGAAAATCTGTTGAAGACTTTTTCTATAGAACGAAAATATGCATCTAGTGGAATGGAAAATGATTTATTTGAGGCAGACTATCAAATTGGACACACAATTTTAAATGAAAAAAGAAAAGAATCTATAAAGTATCTGGAAAATATATCAGATAGTAGTGGTAAATAAAGTTGGTGGTGACGGAATGAAAATTGAAAGAACGAAAAATGCATCCAGAAATATTGTATTTGGAACATTGCTAAAATTATACCAGGTAATTGGCCCTTTTTTGATGCGTACGGCTATGATTTACCTTATGGGTGTTCAATATTTGGGGTTAAATAGCTTATTTACATCAATTTTGCAAGTTTTAAATCTTGCAGAATTAGGTGTTGGTAGTGCTATGATCTATAGTATGTATAAGCCCATAGCGGATGATAACAAGACCATGATATGTGCGTTAATGAAGTTGTACAGAACATATTATAGAGTGATTGGTCTTGTTATTGCGTTGGTTGGTGGATTTCTTACACCGTTTATACCTAGACTAATTTCAGGGGAAGTTCCTAATGGAATTAATATTTACGTATTATATTTACTTAATTTAGGAGCAACAGTTTTGTCATACTGGTTGTTTGCGTATAAAAATAGTATTCTTCAGGCTTTCCAAAGAACAGATATTGTAAGTAAGGTTTCTTTGTTTACAATAACTGTTCAGTATGGTCTGCAATTATTAATATTAGTTGTTTTTAAAAATTACTATTTATATGTTTTGGTGATGCTTATAACTCAAGCATTAACAAACATTATAACAGCAATTGTAGCGGATAGAATGTATCCAGAGTATAAGCCACAAGGGAATGTTGATAAGAAACAAATTAAGCGAATAAATCAACGTATTAAAGATTTGTTTACATCAAAAATCGGAAGTGTAATATATGATTCAGCAGACACGATTGTTATTTCTTCATTTCTAGGATTAACCGTTTTAGCAGTATATCAGAACTATTTTTATATATTGAATGCTATTACCGGTTTTATAACAATAATTTTTAATTCATGTACAGCTGGAATAGGAAATAGTTTGGTTGTTGAAACGAAGGAAAAAAATTTTAAGGATTTAAAAAAATTCTCGTTTATTATTTGTTGGATTGCCGGAATCTGTACAGTTTGCTTATTGTGTTTATACCAACCTTTTATGGAGTTATGGGTTGGAAAGGAATTAATGCTTTCTTTTTATGCAGTTATTTGTTTTTCCATTTATTTTTTTATTCGGCAATTAAACGGTCTTCTTAACCTATATAAGGATGCTTCAGGAATGTGGCATGAGGATAGGTATAGACCATTGATAGCAGCTTTGACCAATTTAATTCTTAATATTATTTTGGTTAGAATTATAGGTATTTATGGAATACTTTTATCAACCGTCATTGCGGTCTTGATTGTTGGAATTCCTTGGCTTTTACATAATTTGTTTACATATGTGTTTGAAAGAGACTGTCTGGCACTTTATTTAAAAAAGATTGTAGGCTATGTGGTGGTTATTACAATTAGTTGCGTTGTTACATATTATATTTGCTCACAAATTGTATTGCCGATAATATTAAATCTGGTAGTTCGTGCGATTATATGCTGTATCTTGCCAAACTTTATTTATTATATGGTTTATCATAATTGCGATGAATTTCAGCAGGCAGTCATGCTTTTGAAAAAACTTAAAAAATAATGTAAGAGTGAACAGAAATAAGTTTAGTAGATAAGCTAAACTGGAGAGGAGTTTATTATGGCAGAACTGAAAGTGAAATCTAATACAGTTTCGGCTGTTGATTTATTTAAATGTATATTTGCAATTTGTGTAGTCGCAATTCATACAATGGCATTTAAGGATCACGGTGAATCAGCTTATTTCGCATTCACATATTGTATTACTTCTTTTGCGGTACCATATTTTTTCGTATGTAGCGGATATTTTCTGGGACGTAAAATATATAGGAAAGATTTACAAAAAAGTGATTATAGATTGATTATAAAAAATTATGCACAGAGACTTTTAAAACCGTATTTAATATGGGGATGTTGGTACTTTCTTATTGTTTTGGTAAATGAAATAGTAAGAAACCACAAAAATGTTATTGAGGCGTTAAAATCAGGTATACATAATTGGATTGTAAGTAGCCCTGGGGGGGGGGGATTATGGTATGTTCAAGCTCTCTTGATTATGCTCATAATCTTGTATTATTGCGATAAACACAGATCTAAAAAAATTGTAGGAATTGCTGTTGGTTTGCTAGTGTGTTTTTTTATTCCAGATATTTTAAAATTTATTAAATTACCATTGGTTGATTTAGTTGTTGGAACATATAATAGTATTTTTTTAACAACGAATAATTTTGTGTGGTGGGGAATTTATTTTTTTATTGGAATATTGCTTAATGAATCGAGATTTAAAGAAAAATATAGTTGTTTTAAAGTGAGTTATCAGTGGATGATTGTAATTGCAATTTATTTGATATATATGTGTGTATATTGGATTTTTGGAAAAAAATTTTTGATAGTTTCTCATCTTTTAAAATTGATAATTGTTGGAATTGTGTTTATTACGACATTAAATACGAAACTTAATTTAAAGGTAGAGTCAAGCCTTTATATGCGAAAAATGAGTGCGATTATATATTTTACTCATTTTACATTGGTTTATGCTTTTCAATTTTTGTTTAAAATAATTGGAATATCTTTGGAAACAAATTATACGTTTGAATTTGTTTTGTGTACAATTAGTGTAATTTTATATTCTCATTTTATAATGAATTGGAAGGACGGAAAAAATTTCTTATCAGGATTATATTAAAAATTGTAATGGAAGGAGAGAAAATAAAGTGGAACCAGTAAAAGCATATGCCTGTTACCTAAGGGATGATAATAAGCGTATGAATAGTTCATCTGGTGCAGTATTTTCTGCGTTGTCTTCATACATTTTTTCAGTAAATGGTGTTGTGTATGGTGTTGCGATGGCAGATGATTGCTGTTCGGCAGTTTTTATTTCTGTGACAGATGAAGAAGGATTAAAGAAACTCAGGGGATCAAAATATCTTCAAGCGAAGATAGGTGATACATATAAAAATGTAAAAAAAGATTTATTAGATGGAAAAACAGTATTATTTACTGGAACTGGATGCCAAATTAATGGATTAAAGAATTTTCTTCAGAAAGATTATAACAATCTTATATGTGTAGACGTAATTTGCCATGGAGTTCCATCTCCGGAATTATGGAGAAAATATGTATATTATCAGGAAAAAAAGAATAAAGGGAAATTAGAATATGTTAATTTTCGGTGTAAAGATGAATCTTGGACAAACTTTGGCATGAAAGAGATAATACAAGGGAAAAAACTGAAAAAGAAGTTTATTTCTAAGGATATTGATCCCTATATGTTAATGTTTCTTAGGGATTATTGTCTCCGACCTTCTTGCTATGAGTGTATTGCTAAGAAGGTAAAAAAATCTGATATTACTATTGCAGACTTTTGGGGAATTCATAGAGTTGCTACAGAAATGAATGATGGAAAAGGAACATCGTTAGTATTGATTCGATCCGAGCATGGAAAGCAGGTATTTAATTTAATTCGTGACAAGATGAAATGGAAAGAGGTTTCATATGAAGATGGGGTGAGAGGCAACCCTGCAGAATATAGTTCGCCTAGTCGTCCTAGTCAAAGAGATACTTTTTTTGGAGATATGGCGAATTTAAATTTTAATGAACTTGCTTCAAAATATGCCGTACCTACTAGTGAGGCAAAGAAGATTGAACTAAAGAGAAAAATAAAACATATAATTGCTCCAATTATTCGAAATCGGGGGGGGGTATAATATCTATAATTATGGCGTTTTGTTTATCTTCGATTTTGAATAAACTATAATATAAGAGCAAAAGTTGGTGGTTAAAAGTGGAAAAAGAAATACCTGTGTTATATAAAAGAAAAGAAGAATGTTGTGGATGTTCGGCCTGTTATGCAGTTTGTCCGAAAGAAGCTATATTGATGGTAGCGGATGATGAAGGCTTTGAATATCCGCAAATAGAGGACAGCAAGTGCATTCGTTGCTATCAGTGTATAAAAGTTTGTCCATTTAAATCTAATTAAAAAAGATTGTGAAGAAATCAATTATTTATTATGCAGAACAATTAAGTGGAAGTCCACATATTTTTCAGTATATTGATTTAGATGATTTGAAAAATATGATGTTTATATAAACAAATAATTATAAAAGGGGTAAAAGTAAAAAATGAAAACAACATTATTGATCATGGCGGCCGGTATCGGTTCACGATTTGGTGGAGGAATTAAACAGTTAGAACCAGTTGATAATAATAATCATATTATTATGGATTATTCAATCCATGATGCGATTGAAGCAGGTTTTAACCATGTAGTATTTATTATCCGTAGAGATATTGAGGAAGAGTTTAAAGAAGTCATTGGTGAGCGAATCTCAGGAATATGTGAAAAACATGGTGTGACTGTAGATTATGCTTTTCAGGATATTAATGACATTCCGGGATCATTACCAGAAGGAAGAACAAAGCCTTGGGGAACTGGTCAGGCGGTTCTTGCAGCAAAGAATGTATTACATACTCCATTTATTGTAATTAATGCTGATGATTACTATGGTAAGGAAGGATTCAAAGCAGTTCATGAGTACTTAGTAAATGGTGGAAAGTCTTGTATGGCAGGTTTTGTGTTGAAGAATACATTATCAGATAATGGTGGAGTAACTCGTGGCATTTGTAAGATGGATGAT
This sequence comes from Blautia sp. MSK.18.38, assembly GCF_024460535.1. Lineage (NCBI taxonomy): Bacteria > Bacillati > Bacillota > Clostridia > Lachnospirales > Lachnospiraceae > Blautia > Blautia sp. MSK.18.38. The sequence continues at coordinate 36,074 of NZ_JANFYP010000025.1, forward strand.
TCTAATAATCTGACAAAAGTTGATGAAACAAAAAATATTGTTAAAACAGAAAATGGAGCAGAAGCAGACGGTGTCATTATCGACATAGACTCATTAGTATCTATGAATATGTGGGGGTTAACTCCAGATTTCTTAGAAGTACTAGAGGCTGGTTTTAAAGAATTTTTTGAAACGGAAGTTTCAGAGAATCCATTAAAGTCTGAATATCTGATACCAACATTTATTGGTGAATTACTTGAACAAGATAGAATATCTGTAAAAGTTTTGCGAAGCAATGATACTTGGTACGGTATGACTTATAAAGAGGATGTTAAAGCTGTAAAAAATAGCTTTAGAAAAATGTTAGAAGATGGTATGTACAAAGAAGATTTGTTTGCAGATCTGTAAGAAAAGCTTGATAACTTTTCAAAATATCGAATTTGATAAATAATTATAGGATGTAGATATTACATAAAAATCAGAACAGAGGAATCTGCTAACATAGGCCAGTGCCTGCGGATGGTAATTCCTCTGTTTTAAACACATGTGATTAGATTAACATGAAAATGAAAGGAAACGGTATGCCTGGAAGATTAAAAAAGAAACCAGAATATAATCCAGAACTTCAATTTAATAATTTTCTTCAAGAGTTAAGGGATGCCTATGAAGAAGCAGATTCTTTAAGATCACTGGCAGATGAGTTAAATATTAGTCTGCTTAAACTCCGCAAGCTACTTATTACTGCAGATGTATTCACATCAGATATATGTACAGAAATCAATGATCTGCACCAGTCAGGAAAAAAGATTCCAGAGATTATGAAACTCACGGGTCTTTCCAGAGCATCGGTTCATTCCTATCTGCCCTACACTAAGGGACTGTATAACGCAGCAGAGATAAGTCTAAATGCGGAGCGATGCCGGACATATAAGATTCGACAAGAGCAGGTTCGGCTTTTACGGGAAATGCCATCAGAAGAAAATCTGTGGCAGGCTGTTATTGCATTTCAGGATTATCCATTTAAAACGGCAACAGGATTACCATTCTGGTATAAATTAAAGGTTGGTAAAAACGGAGAGTATAACAGAGAGTTGCTGATAGACCGAAGAGAGAAAAGTAAGAGCCTTGCCTGGAGTAGTGTGGTGCTGGCATTTGAAAATAGTAAGAGGGTTTCAGAAGAAGTGAAGAAACCGAAGGCACTTGGAGATATTAGAGGAGTTTCATATATTTATCCGATATTATGGCGATTTGGCTTGATCAGAGTTCCGGAAGCAATAGAGAAGAAAATGGGAAAGCAGAGATAAATCCCTGCTTCATTGCTTACGAGTGATTAGATTAACATGAATATATTAAAGAGTTTCTCGTAAGATAGAAAATGCATCAATGATTCCTTGCTTATAGGCAATCCGTATATATTCTATAGATGAAATGTTTTCAGCAGTGATAGCGGCATCAACAGTGTCCCATTGTTGAGGAGTTAGATTAAGATCCCGTATTTTTTCATTGGCTTTATTACATTTTTTCTGAGTTTTTTGATATTTTTTATCTTGTCTGAGTGCGGCAGGTAATCCTGTTTCCATGCGAAAAGAGGCAAGCTGATCCAGAATACTTTCTGATGATGTCAGACTGTTTTTAGGATTATGAATGAAATATTCTGTGAATGTTTTATAGAGATTCTTTTTTAGTTTCTGTTCTTTTTTGCTCATTAGATAAATTCCTCCTTAAAGTTGTACAAGTAAATAACGGTATAACGTTAATTTATCATCAGTTTGCGGAAATGTCAACGGCACACCGTTAATAAACGAAGGAGAAATCATTTATACTGAATATATATTGTGATTTAAGGAGAATTTGCATGACGTATTCAGATGCCATAATAAAGAGATTGACTGATCTGTGTGTTGAGAGAGGGATAACGACAAATAAACTTGCTACATTGTCAGGGATTACGCAATCAACGCTTAATAGTATGATGAGAGGAGAAACAAAGAATCCAAAGCTGAAGACTTTGCGTAAAATTGCTATGGGATTTAATATGACCGTTTCTGAGTTGCTGGATTTTCCAGAGATGAACGAAATGGAATTTGAGGATGAATGAACAAAAATATGTTCGGGAAAATTAAAAAACGTATTGACTTACGAAAATTTGTTCGGTATAATTACTTCTATCAGAAACGCAACGTTTCCGATAGAAAGGTAAGGTGAAAAGATGCGGCATAAAAGCGAAGAATTGATGAAGCAGATTATGGATTATGCAGAACAGTTTCAGTTGCTGAATCATCGTTCACCTTATACCAGCGAAATCGCAGATGCGCTCGGTATAGTCAAGAGTACAGTATACAAGTACCTTGTTGCTATGAATGACAGAGGAATGTTAAGCTACCGCAATGGGGAGATTGTTACTGAGAGAACGAATAAAATATCTCTACTTACGAAGCCAGCGGCAGTACTTGGGTCGGTATCCTGTGGTATGCCGCAGCTGGAGGAAGAGTACATTGAGGAATATGTTTCTCTTCCTGTTTCGTTGTTTGGAGAGGGTGAGTTCTTTATCTTGCGGGCCAGTGGAGATTCTATGATTGGAGCAGGTATCAACAGTGGAGATATGATTGTGATTCGGAAGCAGAGTACAGCTTCAGATGGAGACATTGTTGTAGCACTTGTAGATAATGAATCCACATTAAAGCGGTTTTTCCTTGATACAGAAAGAAGGTGTGTACGGTTGCATCCGGAGAATCCAAAGTACCCGGATATTTATACACAGAATTGTACTGTTCAGGGTGTTGCTGTTCATGTGATCAAGTCATTGGAGTAGATGATATGGACAGTAGCAGGTGTAGGTTGCGATGAGATTGTCAGAGCCAATCCCAGGGGAAGATTATATAGCAGGTGGCATGGCTTCGGTGCTACGGAATCGCCTGCTATTAACTCATCAACGGTTTTCATTTCCCTTATCCGTTTGAGTGATAGTTTGTGTAGATATTACTTGGAGGATTATTGATGAGCAAAGAACCATTATTTGTTACATGCCCGGTATGCGGCAAAGTGAACCAGAAAAGCCTTTTTACCTATTCAGAGGTGCGTTGCCAGAGATGTCATAGAGAGCTGACAGCATTTGCAGATTTGGGTGTAGTTGTTGGTATTGATATGAATAAGAAGCGGTCGAAGGAAGAAGTTGATCGCTTAGAGATGTATATGTCACATCTGGTAGGAGTTCTCCGGGATACGGAAGAATGAGAAGAAGTAAAGTATAGTGATACAATTTAATATGCAGGAATGAGAATATCTGTGAATCTGTAATATTAGACGGCAGGAATCTTCACATACAGCACGGATATTCAAGAGTTTGCTGAACGTGTTGGAGATGGCACAGAAACATCAGGAACCCGGCAAAACATATGCAAGAAGTTTATGGGGATAGTATACCTATATATTATCAACATAGCGATTAAGCATAGTGTTTTGTCGGGTTTTTGCGTTTTTATACCAGAAAATGGATAATTAAAGTGGACAGAAATAATTTCTTGTGATAAACTCAGTATGTTAAGAAAAATAAATAATTTACATAAAGAAAAGTTTATTTCTATAAGACTACAAATATTTAGCCTGGAATAAACAGTACAATATACATACTTGAGGATGATTTTACATAGTTGGAACTTGAGTCTTACTATGCACATTTTTAGTATGTAAGGAGATTACTGTTTATTTCAGGCTTTTTTATTTCCCAAAATATAAAAGAAAGGGGGTACTGCATGTCTACGAAAGAAAAAAACATGGATGCAAGAATTGCGTTTGGCAATTCTCTAAGTGAGAAACGTAGAGAAAGTGGTTTTTCGCAGGAAGAGCTTGGACTAAAGATTGGAAAAAGCTCTAATGCAGTATCCCGGTATGAAAATGCAGAGAATACGATGGATGTACATACCTTTGCAAAAACTGTAAATGCTTTAAAAGCAAGTCCATATGAATTACTTAAAGATTTAGAAGTACCAGAACCCGATAGTAAAATAGTGTCTTTGTTCTTCCAGATACAAAGATTAGATAAGAATAAAAAAAAGTTTGCATTATCAATGGTGGAATCCATGCTTGATAATCTGGCAGGTCTTTAAAAATTTAAGCCTAGCACTTACTTATAAAATATGAGTAGGTGCTTTTTTTGTACAAAATTTTATTTCCACAGATGTGGGGAGAAGTATAAGGATTTCCACACATCTGCCGGGGAAAAACGAAAATGATTATTCTATAATCAAAGCATCAACAGCGAGGTGCTGAAATAAGGAGGACAGAACATGACTCAGGAAGAATTAGAGTTTCGCCGCAGGTGTCCCTACGATGCCTTTGGTGATTATTCAGATGTATTAAAGGAAATCCGTCAGAAAGAAAAAGAGAATAAGACGGATACCGTATCAGTAGTAAATAGAAGTAAATAATGCTGGTTGAATCTTAGCACTGTGATTGTGCAGCAGATTTTTCCATACAGAAGGCAGCAGGCTGGAGCTTCGGTTCCGCTAATAAAAAAATTAGCGGAATCGGGGTCTATTTAGCTTAGCTGCCTTTCTTTTTGTCACCGGTTCCTGCGAGAAAGGTGGCAATTATGCTGACATTAAGAACACTGAAAGAACTGATCGACACACCAAAGAGAGGAGAGAAACTTCCTACACCGAAGCAGCTTCGTACAGGGGAATCACCGGTAGTTGCTCATAAAATAACAGGAGCAGGAGTGAATGAGGTACATATTATTGTATATCAGTCCGGATATGCGGTTTATGGCATCGGAAACAGAGCAACGGTATTCCCGGTAAATTTGGAACTTGGTTATGGTTATTCTTCTGTGACAGAAAAGAAGAGAAAGGAAGATGAGAAGTATAATACCTGGAATCCAGAGACAGGACTTCGTGAGAAGAAATATTTCTGTGAATTAGAGGAAAGTTTTTTTGAAAAGGAAGAATGGTATCTGCGTCTGATGCTGATTGGCGAGGACCGGCTGGCACATAATCTGGCTACTCGTGATCGGGGACGCTGCATTTCATTCAATGGCATTTCAGAGGATTTTGAAGGAATGGAAGATGAATTGATGGATGTAGAAGAACGTGTGAACCGTCAGCAGATCGCAGAAGAGATGATGAGTGTACTTAGTGATAAGCAGAAAAAAGTAGTTCAGGAATTTTACTGGAATCAGAAAACACATAAACAGATTGCAAAGGAAAATGGAACTGGACGTACTGCGGTGACAAATATGCTGCAGAATGCTCTCAATATAATCGAAGAAAAATTCAATGAATATGGAGAACTGAAATAGTCTCTCCAGAGAAAAAATATAGTTTTTTAAAAAATTTCAAATCTATGTGACATTTTGCCCTCTGCCGCCTGTGATTAGTGGAAAGAGGGCAAAGTCATTCGAGACAACATTTCTAAATGATTTAATCCCAATCCACCGTACCTTGATAACTGAATAAAAGGTCAGAGGAGGATGAAAGCTCAGCTACGCATTTTGCGGCCAGTGGAAGTTCTCTTCTGATCGGAAATGCTCAATCCTTATTTTTGTTATGCCCGGTTCGCCGGGCGATGACAGTAGACCATGCGTCGGAGCTTTTGCTTTTGCAGGTTCCGGCGTATGACTGTGCTGTCATCAGTAATGATTTTGGCACAAATAATTTAAAACGGGGTGATGCCTATGATTTGATTGTATCAGACAGGTGAAAGCCTGTAAACCGGTAACAGAAAAAATAAAGCAAAGTGAGGTATTGAGAATGAAAGGGACATTGAAAAGAGTAATGTCTGGAGTATTATCTGTTATTACGATTGCAAGTGCTGTGGCACAGCCAATGACTGCTTATGCAGCAGAACCGGAAAAGGCAGCTTCTTCTTTTGAAGCACAGTATCCGGAACTGGAAGCGGTGAAAGATAAACTGGCTGCGGATGAGATTTTAACTGCCAATGATTACAGCATTGATTATGGTTCTGATTTTGACATTAAGGTGGATTTTTCCGGTATTGAAGGAATCAATGATGCCAAAGTGAAAGTAGAGCTGTATGAAGCGAAGAATGAGGCAGGAGATGATTTTGACACATACCAGGCAGATACCTATAAAACAGTTTATAAGGTAGAGCCAGTCAGTGGAAATCCTTCTTATCGTATCAGCCGAAATGTAACCGTAAAAGAGCCGGAAACAGAACAGCTGACAGAACCAAATACTTCTGAAAATACCGTCGGTGAAGGAAATGCTGGCGAGACAGAAGATTCTGGTAATGCGGAAGAAGATGCCGATGCAGAAGGGCAGACGGAAATAGTAACTGATTTGCCAGAAGAGGAGAAAGTCACAACAGATGAAGAGTCTGGATTAACTGTTTCTGAAGTAATGGATCAGGCAGAGGATAGTGGTATTGACCTTTATTCAATGGAAGAAGGGGAAGCGGTTACTTTCATGGCAAGGGAAGCATCAAGCCGAAGCACAAAGAAGGTAACTGTGACCAGAGGAGCCTGCTATCAGTATTCGGATTATGGGTATGGAAGCTATCTGACGTATAAGTACACCGTGAAGTTTGGAAATGTTTCTGCAACCGCTTATTGTATCCAGCCGGAGAAATCCAGTCCTGGAACCGGAACATACGATATTACAAAGCTGAGTGACGGTAAGAAACTGGCTAAGGTTTGCTATTATGGAACGAAGGCGGCAGGTGATGAAGGATTCTTTACAGAAGAGAACGGTTATGGCAATTTAAGTGCAGGTGCCAGATTTATTTTGGTTCATCTTGCTGCATCATATGCAAATGGTGGAGATTCCGCTTTTTCCGGAGCAAGCAGCAAAGCAAAAACACTTGCTATGAAATTGTATAACTACTGTATTTCACAGCCGGAGATCCCGGATGTCGATATGAGTTTTTCGGATGCAAATGTAACTGCTTATGTAGATGGCAGCAGCCAGAGAACAAAGGAGATTACATTTAAGGCAGACAAACTACAGAGTATCACGATGAAACTTCCAAGTGGCGTGAAGCTTCATAATGTAACAACCGGAAAGACAAGTAAAGCTGGGGAAGCCGTAGAGATCATTGGTGGAACAAAGTTTTATTTATCAGCACCATTGACACAGGTGCAGGATGTTGCAGGAAGCTGGTCAGCTACGATGAAAGGAAGCGTAACAAAAGACTATTCTGCTTATAAGATCAGCACAGGGTCAGGTTCACAGGATTTAGCACTGGTATTTGGTGAAGGTGTGGATGATGAGAAATATGTGGACTTTAAAGTAACCTGGGTACAGTACGCAAGCGTTAAGGTGATTAAGAAAGATGCCAAGGCGAATGCGAAGCTGGCCGGGGCAGTGTTTGGCTTATACAGCGATGCTAATTGTACGAAGCTGATCACAAAGTTACCGGCAACAGATGCAAATGGTGAAGCGTCTGTACAGATTGTTAAGACACAGGACACCGTATATCTCAAAGAGATTACAGCACCAAGCGGATACCGTATCAATGCAACCGCTTATAATGTGAAACTGGAAGTCAGCAAGACCACAACTGTTACAGTTCCAGATGAAGAACAGCTGGGACAGCTTACCGTTTATAAAGAAGGTGAGGTACTTGTTGGTGCTGACGTGACAGAGAACGGTACAACATTTAAGTATGAGAAACGTAGACAGAAAGGTGCGGTTTACGATGTGTATGCCGGAGCAGATATTAAAACTGCCTATGGCACAAAAGTTTACAGCAAGGGTGATCTGGTAAAAGAAAATCTGACAACAGATACGAATGGAGCCATCGTTCTTAAAAATCTGCATCTTGGTACATATGTTGTAAAGGAAAAGCAGGCTCCGACAGGATTTTATAATGCTGGAGAGGAGAAGAAAGTGACTCTTTCTTATGCTGGACAAAATGTGGATGTTGTTTTCTCCGAGACAACCTTTACGAACGACAGACAGAAAGCAGAAGTGATTGTTACCAAACAGGATGAAGATACAGAAAATCCTCTGGATGGAGGAATCTTTGGACTTTATGCTGCAAGTGATATTACCAATGCAGATGGTACAGTTGTTGTGAAGAAAGGTACGCTGATCCAGAAAGTGACAACAGGAGCAGACGGTACAGCAAAGTTTACAGCAGATCTGCCACTTGGATTTTCTTATGATGTGAAGGAAGTGCAGGCTCCAGAAGGTTATGTGAGAAATACAGAAGATGTTTATATGTTTGCTCTCTCATATACAAATGATAAAGAGGCAAAACAGACATTTCAGCATACATTCAAAAATGAGCGTGTGACAGCTAAGATTTCTTTGCAGAAGCAGGATAAAGAAACCAAAAAGGCAGTTCCACAGGGCGATGCCACTTTGGAAAAAGCAGTGTATGGACTTTATGCCCGTGAGGACATTGTGCATCCGGACGGTGCGACTGGTGTGGTCTATAAAGCAGGAGAACAGGTTGCCACTCTTACGACAGATAAGAATGGACAGGCTTCTGTGGATGGATTATATCTTGGCAATTACTATGTAAAAGAGATCACTCCTCCAATCGGTTATCTGGTCGATGAGGAAGAACATGATCTGGTCTGCAATTACGAGGGTGACCTTGTAGCAGAAGTAAAACGTGATTGTCTGTCTCTGGAGCAGGTGATGAAACAGCCATTCCAGATCATTAAAGCGGCAAACAATGGAAAGACCGATGCAGACTTACTGAAAGGGGCAGGATTTACCGCTTATCTGGTATCTTCCCTGAAAGTAAATGAAGATGGCAGCTATGATTTTGATTCTGCCAAACCAGTAGTAATCGGAGAAAACGGTGCTACAGAAATCTTTACAGACGAGAAAGGGTATGCCTGCAGTATTGCGATCCCTTATGGAACGTATATTGTCCGTGAGACAACAACTCCGCATAACTATACTCCGGTAGATGATTTTATTGTACAGATTACAGAGAACCATCCAGGCACTCCGCAGGTGTGGAGAGTGATGCTGGATAAAGAGTTTGAAGCGAAGCTGAAAATCATCAAACAGGATGACGAGACAAAGAAAGCAGTGCTTCAGAAAAATACAGAGTTCAAAATCTTCAACATGGACACTGAAAAATATGTGGAGCAGGTAACGACTTATCCGACTACGGTAAAACATAAATCCTATTTTACAGATGAGCAGGGATATTTGATCCTTCCGCAGAATCTTAAAATCGGGCATTACCGCATTGAGGAAGTAAACGCACCTTATGGATATATTCTGAATGAGAATTACTATGAGGTGAATGTAGATTCCAACACAGCATATCAGATGGACGGAACTTCTGGCGATGTCATCATTGAGATCGTATATGAAAACCATCCGGTCAAAGGGGAACTGAACATCGTAAAACAGGGCGAAGTTCTGAATGGATTTAAGAATGAGTTCACTTACCAGAAAGAAAATCTGGAAGGTGCAGTTTTTGAAGTATATGCAGCTGAGGATATTTACACAGCGGATTTCCAGAAAGATGACCAGGGCAACCGTATTCTGGAATATGCTTCTGGAGTATTAGTAGGAACGGTTACGACCGATAAAGATGGAAAAGCTCAGATTGCTGATCTTCCGATTGGAACGTATAAGGTTGTCGAAAAGACAGCACCAGAGGGCTTTGTGTTAAACGAAGAGGCACAGACCGTTACTTTCTCTTACAAAGACCAGAAAACACCAGTGATCGAGCAGACAGCAGCTTTTGAGAATGACCGTCAGAAGGTAGAGGTATCCGTAGTAAAACAGGATGCTGAGAACGAGACGGTTGTAGCAGGTGCAGAATTTGGACTTTATGCAAAGGAAGATATTCTCGCTCATGGAGAAGTGGTTGTGAAAGCAGACACTCTGCTTGGAAAAGCAGTCAGCAATGAAGATGGGAAGGCTGTGTTTGAATCTGATCTTCCATTCGGAAGCTATTATATCAAAGAGCTCGCAGCTCCTGCCGGTTATGTATCTTCATTTGAGACACTGGAAGTAACTGCGAAATATCAGGGACAGGATGTGAAAGTGGTAAAACTGGAATCTGTATTTAAGAACCAGCCAACAAAAGTAACATTCAAGAAGTCAGATATTACTACAGGAGTAGAACTTTCCGGTGCTACTCTTATAGTGCTTGATAAAGATGGAAATGTGGTGGATACATGGAAATCTATAAAAGGGGAAGAACATCTGATTGAGCGATTGACTGCTGGGGAGACTTATACACTTCGTGAAGAAATGGCTCCTTATGGTTATCTGATGGCAGAAGAGATCACATTTACTGTGGAGGATACTGCAGAAATTCAGAAGGTGGAAATGAAAGATGACGTACCGACCGGAACACTGATCATCAATAAAAAAGGTGAGTTCCTGGACAAAGTATCTGCACTGGATTCCGTTGGTGGCTGGCTCAAGCATCTGTTTGAATATTTCTCTGGTTCCTTGAAAGAGGTTACTTTTGAAGTTTATGCCTTAGAGGATATTAAAGCGGCTGATGGTGAGAGTGAGGATTATTACAAAAAGGATGCACTGGTAGCAACCATTACAACGGATGAGACTGGTGTGGCAAAACTGACCGATCTTCCTCTTGGCAAATATTATGTCAAAGAGAAGGAGACAGCAAACGGTTATGTCCTTGATGGGGAAACCCGTGAGGTTGACCTGACTTACCGTGATCAGAATACTGCGGAAGTTACTTACTCAGCAGACTGGCAGAATAAACGTCAGAAGGCAGAAGTGAAAGTGCTGAAAAAAGCGAAAGATTCTGACCGTGTACTGGAAGGAGCTGTATTTGCTCTGTGTAATAAGGATGATATTGTCAATGCAAAAGGTGATGTGATCCTGAAAGCGGATACGGTGATAGAAGAACAGGCTACAGATAAAGACGGAAAACTGACCTTTACTGCGGATCTTCCTCTTGGTCATACCTACTATGTGAAAGAAACTTCACCAGCACCGGGATTTGCGACTACAGATCAGGTACAGGAGTTTACTTTTGAATATGGCGGAGCTGAAAAAGAGACTCTTTCCTATGAGTTTACTTTTGAAGATGAGACAACAACCGTAGAATTTACCAAGACATCTCTGACGGATGGAAAAGAGATTGAGGGAGCAAAACTGAAAGTGACCGATGAAAGTGGAAATACCGTGGATGAATGGACTTCCGGAAAAGAGCCACATATCATTAAAGAACTGACAGTTGGTAAGAAGTATACCCTGACAGAGACACTTCCAGCGGATGGCTATGTTACAGCAGAGAGCATTACCTTTACGGTTGAAGATACCAGTGAGGTACAGAAGGTAGAAATGAAGGATGATGTGACAAAGGTGCAGATTTCCAAGACCGATATTTCTGGTAAGGAACTGCCGGGAGCGAAGCTGACAATCCTTGATAAAGATGGAAAGACAGTGGAGAGCTGGACATCCGAGGAAAAACCACACTATATTGAAATGCTTCCGATTGGAGAATATACACTTCGGGAAGAGACTGCACCGGATGGATACCTGGTAGCAGAAGATGTGAAGTTTACGGTAAAAGATACAGGAGAGATCCAGAAAGTAGTGATGAAGGACGAAGTGAAACCAACGGAAACACCAACAGAGACTCCGGCGGAAACACCAGAAACAACATCAACACCGGAAACAAAAGATACTGAGACAACAAAGACATCTACTTCACCGAAGACAGGAGATAACACACCGATCCTTTTCTGGATTCTGCTTGCAGGAGTTGGAATGGCAGGAGTCGGAGGTACTGTGATTCTCCGCAAAAAGAAGAAAAAATAAGAGATCCTAAGATTTCTTAAAGAGGAAGAGGGCATTTATGGACAAGTGTTTCATAGATGCCCTTTTTGCCAATACTGATAAAAAAGTGAAGGGAGAAGAAATGGGATGAAAACCGTATTGATCGTTGCAGGGATTATCGTATTCCTGGTATATGGGTTTGTTTTATACTGCTGCATAAAAGTTGGAAAGGAATCCGATGAACAGTATAACAAGCTGAGAGAAGGAAAGGAGCAGGAAGATGACAGAAGTAGGGTATGCAAGTGATAAGCCTTCGGACTGTGCGTATTGTTACTTCTTTAGTGCCGGGAGAAAGAAATGCAAAAGGAAAGAATGTTATTATCGTATTTCTTCTCCACCACTTCGCAGGAAGGTAACTCACTGGGAGCCATGTGAAGGCTGTCCCTATGGAAAACATACTCCCTGTCTGGGTTACTGCATTGTGAAGGCTATGAAAGAAGTGAAGGAGCATCGGAACACAGGATAATACATATGAATTTCCGTATCATTACGGTGAAGAAGCGGAATCCTATTCTTTTTACCGTGTGCCTAAAGTCCTTTTTACAAATACGCAGTTTAAGAGCCTTTCCTGTGAAGCGAAATTGCTTTATGGACTTTTGCTTGACCGTATGCAGCTATCTATAAAGAACCGTTGGCTGGATGAAGAGGGAAAGGTATATATTTATTTTTCCCAGGAGCAGATCTCCGGCATGATGGGATGTGGCTTGAAAAAGGTAGGGAATCTGTTAGCAGAGCTTGACAGCCGGAACGGAATTGGATTGATTACGAGGATACGGCAGGGGTTAGGCAGACCGGATAGGATTTATGTACGCAAATGTACGCAACAAGATATGTATAAAAGGAATATCCAGACACGTCAAAATGACATTTCTGGAAATGCCAATATGACAGGTACAGATATGTCAGAAATGCCGGGTAATGATACTGAGGATAATAAGACTGAAATAAGTGACACTGATAGGAGTGATACTGAGTATCTTTCTTTCTATTCTGAAGAGAGTGAAGAAATACACAGGAAACGAATGGAAAGAGAAGTATATCACCAGATGATTCTGAACAACATTGGGTATGAATATCTGATTGATGTGTATAACCGGGATATGCTGAACGAGATTGTGGAACTGATTGTGGATACTGTCTGTTCCGAACAGAAAATGATACGGATAGGTGGGGACAGAAAGCCAAAGGATGTGGTTAAAAGTCAGTTTTTGAAACTAAATTCTGAACACATCCGGTTTGTCCTGAAATGCTTGAAGGAGAATACCAGTAAGGTAATCAATATCCGGCAGTATTTATTGACGGTTTTATATAACGCACCACTTACGATCAGTAATTATTATTCCGCACTGGTACAGCATGATATGTATGGTGACAGTGAAGAATAAGGAAAGGAGGAGTGAGATAAGTGCAGGATGAAGTAAATGAAAAAACCGTATCGCTTTGTATCCGATGTGGGAAGGTTACTGCAAATCTGTTAAAGGCAGCAATGAAAAAAGCTCTTGCTAAGATGGAACAGGAGAAACAAAAGCTGCAGGGGCAGAAACAGCCTAAGCAGGATAAAGAGGATAAAACCTATAAGGGAAAGCAGAGTATGGATAAGCTGATGAAGCAGGATGTACAGCTTTCCAATATTGAGATCACGGATGGAAATATCAAATCGTTTGAGCGTGTAGCAAAAAAGTACAGCATTGATTTCAGCCTGAAAAAAGATGTGAACGCTGATCCGCCAAGATATTATGTGTTCTTTAAAGCCAGAGATGCAGATGTAATGACTGCGGCTTTTAAAGAATATACAGGACAATCTCTGAACAAGGATAAAAAGCCATCTGTAAGGAAAAAGCTTCAGCAGGCGATTTCCAAGTCGCTTAAAAAGCACAGAGAACTGGAGAAAACAAAAGGAAAGGAGAAAGAGCCGTCATTATGAGCAGATTACAGAAGTTGCTTGGTGTAGGAAAAGGATACCTGGAGAGATTACCGCCGGTGGATGTACATAAGCTGCTTCGGCTCATTCTGCTGAATCTTCCGTATATCATGATATTTTATGTAGGAAATAAGCTGGCATGGTTGTATCAATACTGTGCAGGTAATTCCATGATAGAAAGACTGATAGTGTTAGTCCTGAATTTTCAGCTGGCATTTAGCAGGATTCTTCCAAGTATGCATAAAAATGAATTGCTGGTTGGGCTGACCGGAGCCGTGGGAGTGAAGCTCATGGTTTATCTGAAAGGAAAAAATGCCAAAAAGTTCCGGCAGGGAGTGGAGTATGGTTCGGCTAGATGGGGGACAGCAAAAGACATTGCACCCTTTATCGACCCAATATTTGAGAATAATATTCTTCTTACCATGACTGAACGGCTGACTATGAACGGCAGACCAAAGAATCCGAAATTTGCAAGGAACAAGAACGTGATTGTAATTGGCGGATCTGGTTCCGGAAAGACCCGGTTTTATGTAAAACCAAATCTGATGCAGATGGGAAAATATATCAGCTATGTGGTCACGGACCCCAAGGGAACGATCATCATTGAGTGCGGAAAGATGCTGGTACGGCATGGATATAAAGTGAAAGTATTGAATACGATCAATTTTTCCAAGAGTATGCACTACAACCCGTTCCACTATATCCATTCAGAAAAAGATATTCTGAAACTGGTGAATACTATCATGGTAAATACCAAAGGGGAAGGGGAGAAGTCCAGTGAGGATTTCTGGACGAAGGCAGAAAGGCTTCTGTACTGTGCATTGATTGGCTATATCTGGTATGAAGCACCGGAGGAAGAACAGAACTTTGCGACACTGCTTGAATTTATCAATGCATCGGAAACAAGGGAAGATGATGAGACATTCAAAAATGCAGTAGATATGCTGTTTGAAGAACTGGAGAAAGAAGAACCGGAACACTTTGCAGTACGTCAGTATAAAAAATATAAATTAGCCGCCGGCAAAACAGCGAAGTCGATTTTGATCAGCTGTGGAGCCAGACTTGCTCCATTTGATATTGCGGAGCTTCGTGAGATCATGAGCTATGATGAAATGGAACTGGATATGGTAGGGGATCAGAGGACAGCATTGTTTATCATTATTTCAGATACCGATGATACGTTTAACTTTGTTGTGGCAATGATGTACAGCCAGTTATTTAACCTGTTATGTGACAGGGCAGACGATGTACACCATGGACGATTACCTTATCATGTCAGAATATTAGCTGATGAATTTGCAAATATCGGACAGATTCCGAAATTTGACAAGCTGATCGCAACTATTCGTAGCCGTGAGATTTCAGCATCCATTATCCTCCAGTCGCAGTCACAGCTCAAGACCATCTATAAAGATGCTGCTGAAACTATTTTAGGTAACTGCGATACGATGTTGTTCCTTGGCGGCAAGGAAAGTTCCACATTAAAGGAGATTTCCGAGACACTGGGAAAGGAAACGATTGATTTATACAACACTTCTGATACCCGTGGACAGAGCCGTTCTTATGGGATGAATTATCAGAAAACAGGAAAGGAATTGATGAGCCGGGACGAGCTTGCGGTCATGGATGGCAGTAAATGTATCCTTCAGCTGAGAGGTGTCAGACCGTTTTTCAGTGACAAGTTCGATATTACCAAGCATAAACGATACAAGGAATTGTCTGACTATGATAAGAAAAATGAATTTGATGTGGAAGCGTATATGCGGCATCGGATGGAAGTGAAGCTGACAAGGACACAGGAATTTGACCTGTATGCCTTTTCAGAGGAAAGTCTGGCAGAAGAATTAAATACAGAAAACAAGGAAGCAGAGCATGTGAAAGATTTAAACACATAGCTCTTTTTTCTTTGCCCTTATAGGGAGGTGATGGATTTGAGAGATCATGAAAGGCCGCCCATAAGGGCAGAGCCGGAAGAGACTTCTTAAAACATAGATAGAAACCGGGAAAAAGCAATGATTTGAAAGGAGACAACGACTATGGCGTTTTTTAATCAGGCAATTAATATTTTACAGACTCTTGTAGTAGCGATCGGAGCTGGTCTTGCAGTATGGGGTGTTATCAACCTGCTGGAAGGTTACGGAAACGACAATCGTGCGACACGTTCGTAAGTGAAAAGCTTACGCACAAAGTCGAAGGGCA
>NZ_JANFYP010000026.1:0-46160 GCF_024460535.1 Blautia sp. MSK.18.38
GAAGTGTGGTAACACATGGAGCTGACTGTTACTAATCGGGTGAGGGCTTGACCAACAAGCCGAGGAAGCGGACAGGATGTAACAGAAATGGGGCGGAACAAGCTTGCTTGTGGAGAACCATTTATGGTACAGACTGAACATTTGCGAAGCAAATGACATCGAACGACGGAGTCGTGAGATGACCACCGCTGGAGTATCGGTACGCAGGTTAGAATTGATTCAAAGAGTTTGATTAACGATCAACAGGCATGTATGTAGTTTTTAAGGTACAAACCTTAATTAAATATTTAAGTAATCCTCCTTAGCTCAGTCGGTAGAGCATGCGGCTGTTAACCGCAGTGTCGTTGGTTCGAGTCCAACAGGGGGAGTTTTTTTATGCCTGTAAACAAGGAATTGTTTACAGGCACTTTTTATATGTTTGTATAAATATCCGTTATATATATCGTAATATTTGACCGAATCAAGTAATCCCCTATAGAATGTTTTCTGATAACAGACTGGAAACTATTTCGAAATCATGCTAGAATGAAATTGGTTTGGTTAAGAAAGAATAATTTATGAGAAAGAAGCAGAAAAATGGAATTATTTGATATCATAGATGAAAACGGAAATCCCACTGGAAAGATCGTAGAACGGAGTATTGCTCACGCAGAAGGAATCCCTCATCGTACTGCTCATATCTGGATCATCCGTCGGAGGAATGAAAAAACAGAGATCCTTCTTCAGAAAAGATCCAGAAACAAGGACTCCTTTCCTGGAAAATTTGATACTTCATCTGCAGGTCACATACAGGCGGGAGATGAACCAATGGAATCGGCATTACGGGAACTGAAAGAAGAACTGGGAATCCATGCGGAATCAGCTGATCTGCAGTTTGCAGGAAAATTCCCCATATCTTTTGCCAGAGAATTTCATGGAAAAATATTCCGGGATGAAGAAATCGCTTTTGTTTATATCTACGATCACCCGGTAGAGATCGATCATCTTACACTTCAAAAGGAAGAAGTAGAAGAGGTACAGTGGTTTGATCTGGAAGAAACGTATCAGCAATGCAGTCAGCACAGAGATAAATTCTGTGTTCCGCTGGGAGGTCTGCAGCTTGTACGTCAATTTATAAAAAGTAACGGCAATACAATAAAGGAGTGAAAGATCATGAGAAAAGATTTCGGAGCAAAGCCTTACACTTATCCACAGCCGGTATTAATGATCGCTACATATGGTGAAGATGGAAAACCGGATGTTATGAATGCAGCCTGGGGAGGAATCAGCGATGATAAGGAAATTTCCATCTGTGTCAGTGAAAATCATAAAACAACTGAAAACATCCTGAAAAAAGGCGCTTTTACAGTAAGTATGGCAGATGTGGAGCATATGACAGCCTGCGACTATGTAGGAATTGTTTCCGGAAACAAAGAGCCGGATAAATTTGTAAAAGCCGGATTTACAGCAGAAAAATCTGAAAAAGTAGATGCACCTATTATCAAAGAGCTTCCAATCTGTATAGAATGTAAGCTGAAAAGCTATGACAAAGACACCTGCCGGCTGATCGGTGAGATCGTAAATGTCAGCGTGGATGAGAGCGTTCTGGATGAAAATGGAAACGTAGATGTTGCAAAAGTAGCACCGATCACTTTTGATCCGTTCAACAATGCATATATCCGTCTTGGCGAAAAAGTCGGCGATGCTTTTAAAGCCGGAACGGCACTGAAATAAATAATATCTACTGAAATACAGAAAGTCTCTTTCACAGGTACAGATAAAAAATTATCTTCTGGAAGAGACTTTCTATTTGTTATAAATATTCTTTAATTCAGAACTCCCAATTCTTTAAAGGCCTGAAAAATCCCGTCCTGATCATTACTCTTTGTTACAAAAGAGAAATGTTTTTGCAGCTCAGAAGGTGCATTTCCCATCAAAACTCCACATCCTACTGCCTCCAGCATTTCCAGATCATTATAATTATCTCCGAATGCAATAGTACTGGTAAGAGGGATTTTTCGAAGATCACAAAGATATTTTACAGCTTCCGCTTTGTTTATGCCGCCAGCCATGATCTCCAGAAGAGAATCGGAAGATCTTGCAATAGATAATTCCGGAAAATATTTGCGAAGAAGTGTTTCTGACGGTGACATATATTCAGAATCGCACATACACAGGATTTTATCTACCATAAGCGTATCTGAGAGAGACTGAAGGGATCCCTCTATAGAGGTAGTTTCCACAACCGTTTCTTCATGGATCACATGAGGGTCTGTCCGGTCTTTTACGATCCAGTCTTCTGAGGTAAAAACATTCCAGGTCACGTGAGGACATTTTTTTTCGATCACATCAATGATTTTGGAAGCGTCGGAAATGCTTATTCCTTTTTCGTAAAGGATATTTTGATCTTCATCCAGGATTAGTGCACCACTGAATGCAATGGTACAACAATGGAAATCATTTTTTTTAATAATAGGACGGATGCCGGAAGGGCTTCGTGCTGAAGAAATAGTAAACAGAACGCCCTGATCTGTCAAAGTATGAATGGCGGAACTGGTCAGCGGAGATACCACATGTTCTGAGGTTAGTAAAGTGCCGTCAATATCGCTGAAAACAGCCTGTGGCTTAAATGAAGATAATGGTTTCATATTCGAGATCCTTTCTGTAAAAGATGAGTATAGGTGTTTCTGTATATAAAATAGCACATAAATAACAAAATAAAAATATATCCAGATTTTATTATGACAAAGCTTTTTTTGGAGCCAGTGCAGTAGATGCCTCTTTTGGAGCATCGGCCACTAGAGAGATCGAAGCAGCTGTGAAACGCTGCGTGTATGCCAATGCAGAGGAAAGCTATCTTCTGGCGGACCATACCAAGTTTGGCAAAAAAATCTCATAAAATATAATGGTGTCAGTGAGTACCAGTTGATCTTTACCGATGAAGAATTGGAAACGGAGCAGAAAAATAAAGTGATCCGACAGGGTGGAAGATTTTGTGAATAGCAAAAATACAGAAATCTGTTGACAGAAGATAAATCTGTAGATTATATATAAATATAACAGATTCACGAAAAAGCCTCGGATTATTCAGAAAATTCATGCTTGTAGGTGAATATAGGATATGATAACATAAAAAATATCATTTTTGTAAAAACGCAAAAAAGGAGGTGCTGACATGCGCTCAATGAGAAAAAATGCATACAGGAGAGCTATATCTTCCTAATGATGATGAGATCATCCAGGATCAGATCAAAAAGCTGGATCGACTTTATGATTTCAATATGACACGTCCCACACAGTTGGATAAAAGAAATGCTGAAAGAGATACTACACTATGATATAAGAGTGGAAGGAATGTCCGGCTTTTGAAAAATCAAAAAGAAGCAGGTTGATAGGAACAGGAATGGATGAGGACCTGTCTGATGCTGAAAGAAAAGAGGATAAATTATGGGAATGAATGAAACACCGTCAGCAGACCGTGTACATATCGGTTTTTTTGGCAGAAGAAATGCAGGAAAATCCAGTATCGTAAATAAGGTGACAGGACAGGAGCTGGCTGTGGTATCCGATGTAAAGGGAACTACTACAGATCCGGTAAGTAAGGCCATGGAACTACTTCCTATGGGCCCGGTGGTGATCATAGATACACCAGGTATTGATGATGAAGGACATCTTGGAGAACTTCGCGTCCGCAAGGCGAGACAGGTGTTGAACAGAGTGGATGTAGCAGTTCTTGTAGTAGATGCCACTGTGGGAAAAACCAGTGTGGATGAAGAATTGATCCATATTTTTAAAGAGAAGGAGATTCCATATCTGGTTGTTTATAACAAGGCAGATCTGCTGAAAACAAAAGATGGGAACCGGCTTTCTTCAGATAATAACTTAAACCGGAATACCCATGCGGGTGCGGTCAAAGAGAGGAGTGTCAGCCAGAAACAGGATCATGAAAACCAGAGCACAGAGCAATCTATTTATGCCAGCGCCGCCACCGGTCAGAATATCTACGAATTGAAAGAAAAGATCGCTTCGCTGGCAGTAACGGATGAACTGAAATTGCGTCTGGTAGGGGATCTCCTTGAACCATCAGATTTTGCGATTCTTGTAGTTCCCATAGATAAAGCTGCACCAAAAGGGCGTCTGATCCTTCCGCAGCAGCAGACGATCCGTGATGTGCTGGAAGCCGGAGCAGCAGCCATCGTGATCAAAGAGGATGAGCTTTCCAATACACTGGAAACCCTGGGGAAAAAACCAAAGCTTGTGATCACAGACAGCCAGGTCTTTGCCAGAGTCAGTGAAGAAACTCCAGAAGATATCTGGCTTACTTCATTCTCTATTCTGTTTGCCAGATTTAAAGGAAATCTAAAGACAGCGGCAGCTGGGGCAGCAGCACTGGACCGGCTGAAAGACGGTGACAAGATCCTGATCTCAGAGGGATGTACCCACCACAGGCAGTGTGATGATATCGGAACAGTCAAGCTTCCACGCTGGATCCGTAATTATACGGGGAAAGAGCTGGAATTTGAGTATTCCTCCGGAAGAGATTTCCCGGAGGATGTGACGAAGTACAGTCTGATCGTGCATTGTGGCGGATGTATGCTTAATGAGAGAGAAATGCGTTACCGTCAGAAATGTGCATTGGATCAGGAGATTCCTATCACCAATTACGGAATTGCCATTGCCTACATGCAGGGAATCCTGAAACGTTGTGTGGAAATGTTCCCGGATGTGAGGAAAGAACTGGAACAGTAATTTTTTTCAGGTGTTTACATTTTTTCCGAAAAATGATATAGTAGCGATTGTTCATTTTATAAATTTGCAAAAGGTGACGATAAGGAGTTGCAGATACAATGATCGATCAGACACTTTCACAGGCCCTGCAGAAAGAAATTCCAATACTTACAGCTCAGATCCGAAGTCTCTATGCAGAATTCGATAAAAAATTTCATCTTAACGGAGCAAAGATCCCTATAACTTTTGGCATGGAGCCGGATCTGCTGGGATCTTATACAAGAGGCAGCTGCCACGAAAAAGAGCATTTCCATTTTTCTCTGCTGTTTATTGGCTATGCGGTAAAAAATCCTCTGAAAAAAGAAGACCGACTGGATCTTTACAAACATGAATATGCTCACTATATGCAGTATAATTTTCACATTCCCTCAGAGTATCAGTGGCAGCACGGAACCCACGGAAGCGCCTGGAAATACTGCTGTTCCCTGACTGGTGCGGCACCAACGCCATATTATAAGGCAGGGGAAGCTCTGATGAAACACAACTATGAGAAAAAACTCCGAAGCCCGATCCATGACCGTACTGTAACGGTGCGGGATACTTACAGAAGAGAGCAGCAGCACAGGAATACTCAGAACAGTATTGTACGCTATGAGATCGGAGAGGATGTCAGTCATCCGAAATTCGGAACCGGAAATATTGAGCATGTAGAGCAGCTTCCGGGTTCTGTAAGGCTTCACATCCGTTTTGGAGAAGAACTGAAAGTGATCGATCAGAAATGGCTTCTTCGGACAAAATATAAAAAGAGCTGAATATAGTTTTATAAAAATAGACATCATCCTGGATATCAAAATAGATATCATATGGAGATGTTTATTTTTTTTATATCATTGATACAGTATAAAAAAATTCTCCGGTACAGAAAATCTGTGTTCCGGAGAATTTTAAGTCAGGCGGATATTTGCGATCCGCATTTAGCCAGTTGCCTGATTCGGTTAAAATCAGCTTATATTACTCAGAAACCTGCACAAACTGGCTGTTATAAAGCTTCTGATAGAATCCGCCTTTTGCCATAAGCTCTTCATGGTTTCCCTGCTCGATGATGCTTCCGTCTTTCATGACAAGAATCTCATCTGCATTGCGGATGGTAGAAAGACGGTGTGCAACGATAAAGCTTGTTCGCCCCTGCATCATCCGGTCAAATGCCTCCTGGATCAGCATTTCTGTTCGGGTATCAATACTGGAGGTTGCCTCGTCAAGGATCAGCATCGGCGGCAGACACAGCATGACACGGGTGATGCAGAGAAGCTGCTTTTGTCCTTGACTTAAGCTGTCTTCATAAAGAATGGTATCCAGGCCATTTGGAAGACGGCGGATAAATTCCCAGCTGTGGGACATTTTAGCTGCCTGGATCACGTCCTCATCAGAAGAATCCGGCTTTCCGATACAGATGTTGTCACGGACAGTTCCATGCTTGATCCAGGTATCCTGGAGAACCATGCCATAGCTTCCGCGGAGGGCATGTCTGGAAACATCGGTGATGGGGGTTCCGTCCACGGAAATACTTCCACCGGTGACGTCATAGAACCGCATCAGCAAGTTGATAAAAGTTGTCTTGCCACAACCGGTAGGGCCTACGATGGCAATACGTCTGCCTGGTTCTGTATGAAGATTAAAGTTTTTAATGAGAGGTTTGTCCGCTTCGTAGCGGAAGGAAACATTCTGGATATCCACTGCACCTTTTACATCGACAAGAGTTCCGGACGGATCCGGGCTTTCTGGCTCTTCCTCCAGAAGATCAAAGATCCTGGTAGCGCATGCCAGAGCGTTCTGAAGCTCTGTGATCACGGAGCTGATATCGTTGAAGGGCTTCATATACTGGTTTGCATAAGCCAGCAGTACGGAAAGTCCACCAACAGTCAGATGACCGCCCGGGATCAGAAAGGCACCTGCAAGAGCTACACCTGCGTAAATGATGTTGTTGACACATCGTGTGGACGGGTTGGTGAGGCTGCTGTAAAAAACAGCCTTCTGGCTGGCATCACGGAGTTCTTCATTGATCGCAGCAAAACGTTCGGAAGAACGATTTTCGTAACCAAAGGCCTGAACCACTTTTTGATTTCCGATCATTTCCTCGATCAGTGCAGTCTGACGTCCACGGGCATCACTCTGCGCACGGAACATCTGGAAGGAATGGGAGGAGATGAATTTCGCCACAAAAAAGCTTACAGGTGTCAGGACAATGATCATCAGAGTGATCCACACATTTTTGGAGAACATGAAGAGCAGGGTTCCGATGATGGTGATGACACCGGAAAACAGCTGTGTAAATCCAAGGAGCATACCATCGGAAAGAATATCCGTATCTGCGATGACACGGCTGATGATATCACCGGTGCTGTGTCCGTCCAGGTAGGACAGAGGAAGCTTCTGGATATGGCGGATGGATCTTGCACGGATATCCTGTACTGTGCGGTAGGTCATACGGTTGTTGATGACACTCATGATCCAGGTGGCAATGCCGGAAAATACGATCATGACAAGAATACGGGAAAGATAGAATCCCATTCTTGTAAAATCAACTTCGTGGGCAGCAACGACCTCATCAATGGCATAACCAAAAAGTACGGGAACATACAGCTGCAAAATTACAGTGACTGCTGCTAGGATCACACTTAATACGAGAAGAAAACGGTATTTTCCAATGAAACGTAGTACCTTGAAAAAGGTTGCCATGCTGTTTTTGCTTTTGGCGGTTGTATCTGTTTTACTCATGCCAGGACCTCCTTTCCAGTCGCTTTTTCATATTTGGTACGCTCTTCCGGGAACTGTGAGAAAAAGATCTCACGGTAGGTTTCGCAGGTAGAGATCAGTTCCTGATGGGTTCCTTTTCCGGCAAGCTGACCATCGTCCAGTACCAGGATCAGATCGGCCTGGCGGATGCTGGCTGCTCTCTGGGATACCAGGAAGGTGGTGGTGTTTCCACCAAGCTGGTGAAGGGATTTCCGAAGTGCCGCATCTGTGGCAAAGTCAAGAGCACTGGCACTGTCATCCAGGATCAGGATCTCTGGTTTTTTCACAAGGGCGCGGGCAATGGTAAGTCTCTGACGCTGGCCACCGGAAAGATTCCGGCCGTTCTGTTCCAGACGGAAATCCAGCTGACCGTCCTTTTTCTCTACGATTTCACGAGCCTGAGCGGTGGTAAGTGCTTCCCACATTTCTTCGTCCGTGGCATCTTCCCGTCCCCAGCTTAAGTTATCGCGGATGGTTCCCTGGAAAAGTGCTGCTTTTTGAGGAACTACGCCGATTTTTTCCCTGAGTTCCTGCCTGGAATAGGTCTGTACATTCTGACCGTCGAGGGTAATGACTCCGGAGGTTGCGTCGTAGAAACGGGCGATCAGATCCACAAGAGTGGATTTACCGCTTCCGGTACCGCCGATGATTCCGATCGTAGAGCCTTTTTTTGCGGAAAAAGTGATATCAGAAAGGCTAGGTGCGCCGGTTCCTGCATAGGAGAAACTCACATGGTCAAAAGCGACTGCATAGTCACTGCTTTCCACAGTCGGTAAGGAAGCTTTGTCCGGGTAAGTCATGGTGGAATCGACTTTCAGGATTCCGGCAACGCGATCCGCACAGGCCATGGATTTGTTCAGGGTGATGATCAGGGACGCAAGCTTGATCAGTTCTACGATCATCTGTGCCATATAGTTGTAAAGAGCAACTATTTCACCCTGCTGCATGTTTCCGAGGTTTACCTGTACACCTGCAGTCTGGATCAGGATTACTGTTGCGATATTGATCAGTACATAAGTTGCAGGATTTAAAAGTGCAGAGATTTTTCCGACAAATTCGTTCAGTTTGGTAAGTGCAAGATTGCTTTCGTCAAACTCCGCAACGGCATCAGCTTCACGGCAAAATGCACGGATCACACGGACACCGGTCAGGTTTTCTCTGGTAAGACGGGTGACGGAATCCAGACGTCCCTGTACTTTTTTGAAAAGCGGGATACTTAAAAACATGATCACAAAGACAACCAGGAACAGTACCGGAATGGCAACTGCGAAGATCAGTGCACAGCGTACATTGATGGTAAAAGCCATTACCATAGAGCCTAGAACAATAAACGGGCTTCGAAGAAGAAGACGGAGTCCCATGTTTACTCCGTTCTGTACCTGATTGACATCGTCTGTAAGACGGGTGATCAGCGTGTCAGTGCCAAGGGTGTCCAGCTCCGTATAGGAAAGCTTCTGGATATGGTCAAATACAGCCTGACGCACTTCTGTGGCAAAGCCTACGCTGGCTTTTGCAGCAAAAAACTGTGCAGTAATGCTGACTGCAAGTCCTGCAGCAGCCATCAGTATCAGGATAAAAAACTTCTGAACGATATAGCCGTGGTCATTATTTGCAATTCCCACATCGATGATCTGGGCGATGACGACAGGCACCAGCAGATCAAATACAACTTCCAGAAACTTGAAAAAAGGAGCCAGAACGCTTTCTTTTTTGTAGTTTTGAAGATATTTTGCAAGTGTTCGCATTTCTTTTTCTTCCTCCGTTTCCTTATTTTTCTATAATAAACCTCTGTTATTATACTCCTATGGAGATAATACGTATAATATTGTTTTTAATGTATGATAATATAATTTTGCTATTGCCTGGGACGGAAATCTGTGGGATGATAGAAGTATGGTTTTTCGGATAATTGCATGGGAAAGATATTCATAGTATTTACAAAGCATTGCAGATATAGTATTTTTTAACCGAATTAAGAAAGTACTCTGTGGGACAGCGAAAAGCAATAAGCAGTAGATGGGTTTTGCCTGTGTTATATATCAGATAAAGAAAGAAGGATTTATATATGGAAATCAGACAGCTGGAATATTTTCATGAGATCGCAGCAACAGGAAGCATCAATGAAGCCGCAAGGAGACTGAACATGTCCCAGCCGCCGCTGAGCTATCAGATCAAGCAGCTGGAAGCAGAGCTGAAGGTGAAGCTTTTTGAGCGGACCAGGGCAGGCGTGACACTGACAGAAGCCGGAAAGCTTCTTTATGACAGGACAGAGAATATTTTGGGCTACGTTCGTTCCACAGAACTGGAAGTATCCAAAGCAGGGAAAAAACAGGTTTTACGTATCGGGATCACGCCAACCACAGTGACCACCATTATGCCTTATATTTCCAGATTTTCCAGGGAAAATTGTGATGTAAACTTTGAGGTAAGGGATGCGATCACCTTTACACTTCTGAATTATCTGATGGATGGGATCATTGATGTTTCGGTAGTGCGTACACCTATCAAGCTGGAAGGTTTAAATTATCTGGAACTGGATGAGGAACCCATGATCGCGGTCCTTCCTCCGGAGATCCCGGAAAATGAGACAAAAAAAGAGGGCATCAGCCTTAAAGAGCTGACCGGATGCCCTCTCATTATTTACCGGCGGTACGAAGAATTTCTGATGAAAGCCTTTGGAGAAAAAAATCTCCAGCCGGATATTTT
Source organism: Blautia sp. MSK.18.38 (assembly GCF_024460535.1). NCBI lineage: Bacteria > Bacillati > Bacillota > Clostridia > Lachnospirales > Lachnospiraceae > Blautia > Blautia sp. MSK.18.38. The sequence goes on from NZ_JANFYP010000026.1 coordinate 10,207, forward strand.
CTGTGTCTGCGATGATCCCAGAGACGCCATGCTCTGGGTGCAGGAAGGTCTTGCAACCGCCGTTTTTCCAAGATCCATGGAAGATCTCTGTACAGATCTTCCGATCCGGATCATTGAAGAAGAGAAGCTGAAGACCAGGATCCTTCTTGCCTGGAAAAAGGATCGCAGGCCTTCTGCCGTGATGCAGGATTTTATCAATATCTGTGAGAAATATGCAGGAAATCCTGCAATCTGATCATGAGTCTGAAAAAGGAAGGTATGCAGAAATCAGTCTTTGAGATGCTCTTCCTTCCAGTGCTTCCATTTCTGAACAGCTTCCGGATTCTGCTTTTCCAGCCGTTCCTCCAGCTTTTTCCGGCGCTGTTCCAGTCGCTCCAGGACTTCCGGATGCTCGGCAAGGATTTTTTCTTTCAGCTTGCCACGGCGCTTTTCTAGAAGATGAAGGATCAGTTTCCGGTCGGAAGTTAATTCCTCAGGCAGCTCATCCATATGTAATTCAATTCTTCGAAGCAGTTCATCCTCATCCAGAACACCCAGCCCATGCCAGTTATCCAGAAGCTCTTCCAGACCTTCTTCGGAGAGACGTTGGATATCCGGAATCTGGTGCAGCTGTTCAATAATGTGATGGACAGATTCTTCGATCTCTTTTACTGCATCATCACCAAAAGCCCAGGCGAACTCTTCCAGGGTATTTTCTTCCTCTGCCGGAAGAAAAGCGATACTGCGGCGCAGAAGCTTTGTCTCGTCTTCCTTTGGAACATCCAGTTCGTAAGGGGCTTCGATCCCTGCGTCATGGAGAGCAGCAAGAATGGTACGGCGGACCATACCGTCCTTGATCATATGACCGATGCCGAACTGACGCAGCTGGTCATTGATCTGGGTGGAATGTTCTGTGAGGTAAAAACGGATCCCACGTTTTTTCAGGCTTGCGGAGATGGCATCCAGACGGTCTGCTGCTGTGACATCAATGCTGTTGATAGCACTGGCATCTACGATCACTACCCTGGTGTCTTTTTGGATGCTGTTCTCAATATCTTCCTGAAAAATCTTTATATTTGCAAAAAACAGGTTTTCACTGAAACGGTAGATCACAACGCCCTTAATAGGGTAGGCGAAACGGTTTTTGGACAGATCAAAATAAGCATCTCTTCCAGGGATCATACCACGGAAGGAGCGCGGCGGGTTGGTGGCCTTCAGGATCACAGCTACGAAAGAGAGCAGGATACCAATGATAACCCCATAAATGGTTCCAAGACAGAGCACACTGAAACCGGCAGCCATGAAGATGTAGAATTCTGTACGGCTTACTTTGAAAAGACGTACAGCCAGATGGGTTTCCACCACATCCATCAGAGCAGAGATCACAATGGCTGTCAGTACAGGAACCGGAAGATATCCGATAAAACCGGTGCCGAAAAGAAGGATCAGGGCCATGGTGATCCCGGCAGTGATGGAAACCGCCTGAGATTTTCCACCGTACTGTTCATTGAGGGAGGTGCGGGAGATACTGCCGTTTACCGGGCAGCAGCCTACTGCGGCGGCAGCAATATTTCCGGCGGCACAGGCCAGGATTTCCTGACGGTCGTTCAGCTTATAATCATTGCGGAACGCAAAGGTATTCTCTGCAAGAAGAGTTTCTGCCATAATGACAACAGCAACCATAAGACCGCGGCCTGCCGCCTGGGTCAGATCAACATTTCCGAAATCCGGGATCACCAGGGAGGGAAGCCCACGTTCTACAGACTGCAGGAGGATTACGCCTTTTTCGTCTACATGAAAAACAACGGTGGAAAGAACACCCAGAGCCATAATAACGATAGCCATGGGGAATTTCGGCGCCAGCTTTTTAAATGTGCGGATCAGCACCAGAGCACCAAGCCCCATGAAGAGGGAAAGCCAGCTGATATTTTTGGCAGCAGCGAAGATATGCTCTGCCAGTTCCAGGAGCTCTCCGGATCCTGCAGGACTTCCCATAAGTTTCGGGATCTGCATCAGGATGATGGTAACTGCGATACCGCTGATAAAACCGCCCATAACAGGTGTGGAGATAAAGTCCACGATCTTATCTGCGTGAAGCAAAAAGAAGATAAACAGCCACAGACCTGCAAAAAGTGCGATGGCAGGAATATAATCCATGGCAGCTTCTGACTCTGCAGCAATGCCAAGAGTAGACAGTGCACCACCTACAATGGCAGCAGGTGCCGCATCAACTCCGAAGATAAACTGTCTTGAAGTGGAAAATAGAGCAAACAAAAGGATCGGCAGAACAGAACCGTACAGTCCGTATACCGCCGGGATCCCGGAAATCTGGGCATATCCCATGGAGATAGGGATGGAAACAGCTGCTATGATGATGCCGGAGAAAATATCTTTGGGAAGGTATTCCTTCCGATATCCTCGCAGCGTGGAAAACAGGGAAAGCTTCATATAGTCACATCCTTTTCTGAAAAATATTTTCTATTATATACCAAAGAGAGCCTGCAGGAAAGAAGCAAAGCAAAGGTTCCGGGTGAAAAATCGTGGACAAAGAATAACTGCCATATTATAATAAATGCGAAATTGCAGTAACCGTAAGAGAATACATACTGCAAAGCTGAGAAATCATCAATCATCAGGAAAGGTTAAGATATAAATGAAAAAAGCGATCATAGCAATGAGCGGCGGTGTAGACAGCTCCGTGGCAGCTCTTTTGACAAAGGAATCCGGTGACGAGTGCATCGGCGCTACCATGAAACTTTACAACAACGAAGATATCGGTGTCCACAGGGAAAAGACCTGCTGTTCCCTGGACGATGTTGAGGATGCCAGAAGCGTAGCCTATCAGATGGATATGCCTTACTATGTGTTTAATTTTACCGCAGATTTCCATACAGAGGTTATGGACAGGTTTGTAGATGCCTACGAAAACGGCTGCACCCCTAATCCATGTATCGACTGTAACCGATATCTGAAATTTGATAAAATGTTTCACCGCATGCAGGAGATCGGCTACGATTATATTGTAACCGGACATTATGCAAGAGTGGAGTACGATGAGAAACGGGACCGCTACCTTCTGAAAAAAGCAGTGGACGATACAAAGGATCAGTCATACGTTCTCTATATGCTGACCCAGGAACAGCTGGCACATGTAAAGCTTCCGCTTGGAGGTCTCCGGAAGGACCAGGTTCGTGTCATTGCCGAAAAACATGGCTTTATCAATGCCAGAAAGCATGATAGTCAGGATATCTGCTTTGTACCGGACGGCGACTATGCGAAATTTATTGAGAAGTACACAGGCAAAAAAACACCGGAGGGTGATTTTGTAGATAAAGAGGGAAACTATATCGGACGCCATAAGGGGATCATCCATTACACGATCGGACAGCGCCGCGGCCTTGGCATTCCGGCGGCCAGCCGTCTTTATGTCTGTGAGATCTCTCCGAAGACCAATACGGTAGTTCTCGGGGACAACGCAGATCTTTTCAGTAGTGAACTGGAGGCAGACAGTGTAAATCTGATCTCTGTGGACAGCTTAGCTGAGCCGAAAAGAGTGACTGCCAAGATCCGTTACCGTCACAAAGAGCAGCCTGCCACTGCATGGCAGACACCGGATGGCATCCTTCATGTGAAATTTGATGAACCGCAGAGAGCCATCACAAAAGGCCAGGCTGTAGTGATGTATGACGGAGATGAGGTTGTAGGTGGGGGCGTTATAAATAAAATCTATAGCCAGTCATAAATAAAGGTGAGAACCTAAATAGATAAACCCCATTGACATACTAGGAAAAGGGTGATATGATTGCATCATCAAAAAACGGAGCACACAAAACAAGGTGAGCAACGTGATGATCAGGAGGAAATCATGAAGGTTTTACAGAAGTCAACAAGGGTGTTTATCGAAGAAAAGCGAATGTGTTGTTGTCGCTGATAAGCAGATGATCATAAGATAAGAAATTACTATTTTACCGAATATAAGAATAAAAGAAAAGAGGACAAACACATGAGCAAAATTACAAGAGATCAGAGAAAATTCAAATTTGAGACATTACAGCTTCACGTAGGACAGGAACAGCCGGATCCGGTTACAGATGCAAGAGCAGTACCAATCTACCAGACATCTTCCTATGTATTCCGCAACTGCGATCATGCAGCAGCACGTTTCGGACTTGCAGATGCCGGTAACATTTACGGACGTCTTACAAACCCGACAGAGGACGTATTCGAGAAGAGGATCGCAGCACTTGAGGGTGGCTCCGCAGCACTTGCAGTAGCATCCGGTGCAGCAGCTATCACATACACGATCGAGAACCTTGCACAGCAGGGAGATCACATTGTAGCAGCCAAAAATATTTACGGCGGTACAACAAACCTTCTGGAGCATACGCTTCCGGCATACGGAATCACAACAACATTTGTTGATGTATTCAATCTCGAGGAAGTGGAGAATGCGATCCAGGAGAACACAAAAGCTGTTTATATTGAGACTCTTGGAAACCCAAATTCTGATGTTGTAGATATTGAGGCTCTTGCAAAAATCGCTCACAAACATAAAATTCCGCTTGTTGTAGATAATACATTTGCAACACCATACCTCGTAAGACCAATTGAGTACGGCGCAGATATCGTTGTTCATTCCGCAACAAAATTCATCGGTGGCCACGGAACTACTATTGGTGGTGTGATCGTAGAGAGTGGTAAGTTCGACTGGGAGGCATCCGGCAAATTTGCATCTCTTACAGAGCCAAACCCAAGCTATCATGGCGTAAGCTTCACAAAAGCATGTGGACCGGCTGCATTTGTTACAAAGATCCGTGCGATCCTTCTTCGTGACACAGGAGCAACAATTTCTCCGGTGAGCTCCTTTATCTTCCTTCAGGGACTTGAGACACTGTCTCTCCGTGTAGAGCGTCATGTTGAGAACGCACTGAAGGTTGTACAGTATCTGAATGATCATCCGCAGGTAGAGAAGGTTCATCATCCGTCTGTATCCACAGATCCAAGCCAGCAGGAGCTTTATAAGAAATATTTCCCTAACGGCGGCGGTTCCATCTTTACATTCGAGATCAAGGGAGATGCACAGAAGGCAAAGGATTTCATTGATAACCTTGAGCTGTTCTCACTTCTTGCAAACGTTGCAGATGTAAAATCCCTTGTTATTCATCCGGCTACTACAACACACAGCCAGTGCACAGAGGAAGAGCTTCTTGATCAGGGAATCAAGCCAAACACGATCCGTCTTTCCATCGGAACTGAGAATATCGATGATATCATCCAGGATCTTGATGAGGCATTCAAGGCTGTCCAGTAAATAAGACAATTAAATAAGAAGAACACCTTCTAAAATCAATAGCACAGAAAAATCTGCTCCGGAACATATGAGAACATAGTCCCGGGGCAGATTTTTTGTGTGCTTATCTGGAGAATCCAAAAGTGGGAAGATCCGTGTCGATGGCACTGAGGATGCATGGATCATGTGCGATTTTTTTCAGGCGGATCCTGATGCTACGAGTTCTTCTAATGTTCCGAAGGTATATCCCATCTCTTCCCATTTTGTCAGCAGCTCATCCAGAATAGAAGCATTGGTGGAAGAGGTGCTGTGCAGCAGCACGATGGCACCCGGATGGATCCGTCCCAGAAGCTTTTCAAAAGCTTCTTCTTTCGAAGGCTGCTTATCCTGATACCAGTCCACATAAGCCAGACTCCAGAAAAAGGTGTGGTATCCCATCTCTTTTGCCATCTCTAAATTTTCCACGCTGTAAATGCCCTGGGGCGGGCGATAAAATTTTGTCATTTCTTTTCCGGTGGCTTCCTTATAAAGAACCTCCACATCTTCAAGCTGCTTCTGAAAGGCTTCCTTTGTGGAGATGCCGGACATATCCGGGTGTGTCATGGTGTGGTTGCCTATGGTATGGCCTGCATCTACGATCTCACGGATCAGTTCCGGTTTTTCACGGATCAGAGTCCCCACAACAAAAAATGTGGCATGTACCTGATGCTTATGTAAGGCATTCAGAATGGCAGGCATATTTCCATTGTCATAGCCTGCGTCAAAGGTAAGATAGATTTGTTTTTCATCGGTATCGGCTGCATACCAGGCATTGTAATTTTTTAATTCTTCCATAGAAGCATTTCCTGTGGGCCGTTTGCCTTCTTCCTGAAAACCGAGCCCCCAGTTTTCATTTTGGAATGTCATAGAAGCAGAAGAGGTCTGGCTGTTTTTGGTAGAATCCTGATCGGATCGTGGGTCGGAAGTAAAATGAGAATAGATCTTTCCTACAAGACTGCCAAGAGCAAAAGCCATGACAAAGAAAAAAATAAGACGGTAGATGTGTTTTTGTTTCATGGGAACCTCAGAGAAAATGGAGTTATTAATATGTTTATGAACACAGAGAAGAAGATATGAAAGCAGAAGATCATGAGGCTATGTTTGTAAGAAAGGGATAAAAATAAGAGCCATCAGCGATTGATTTCTTCTGCCGATGACTCTTTTAATTTTCATTATCCAATGGAATATACCTCTCATTTCTTAGATTTAAAACTTATACGGAATTAAAATTTACGTTCTCGGTGGTCCGTACCTCCTTGTTTTAATTATAATGTAAAATCGTTAAATCTTCTGGTGGACTGTACCTCTCTTTCTTAGATTATGGGAAGTAAGTTATGTTTTCGGTGGGTTCACGCTCCTTTTTGATTTAGTTTTTTGTTTTCCGTTTGTTTTATTTGATGATTAAACTATAACAGATAAAATGGAAAATGTCAACACTAAAATTTAAAAATAATAAAAATATATTTAAAAAGAAAAATAATAAAAATAAAACAGCAAAAAAATCAGATAATATCGAAACCAGATAAAAGGTATAGACCAAAACCTTTTCGGACAAGATACCTTTATGAACATAAGAAGAGAATCACAAAGTGCAGGAGATCATAAACAATATTATTATTTTCAAGGAGGGAAAAACTTATGCTACGTTATCTGCCTGTTCGAAAAGTTCATGCAAGACAGGTCCTTGATTCCAGGGGGAATCCTACAGTGGAAGCGGAAGTGACGGTAGGTGAAGGAATTGTGGGGATTAATGGATACACAGGAAGAGCCATGGTGCCGTCCGGAGCATCCACAGGTAAATTTGAGGCTGTGGAGCTGCGGGACGGAAACCGGGAGGAATATCTGGGACAGAGTGTGAAAAAAGCAGTGGAAAATATCAATACACGTCTGGCAGATGCCATTATCGGAGAGAATGCCCTGAACCAGGCATGGATCGATCATCTTCTGATCGAAACCGACGGAACGGAGAATAAAAGCAGCGCAGGAGCCAATGCCACGCTGGCAGTATCTCTGGCAGTAGCTCGCGCAGCAGCCGGGGCCCTTCGGCTTCCTCTTTATCAGTATCTGGGCGGCTGCCATACCCTGCAGCTCCCGGTGCCGATGATGAATATTTTAAACGGGGGAAAGCATGCGGACAATACGGTAGATCTTCAGGAGTTTATGATCATGCCAACAGGAGCTTGCTGTCTGGAAAAGGGTATCCGCATGTGTGTGGAAGTCTACCAGCACTTAAAGCTTCTTCTCCGGGAAAAAGGACTCTCCACAGCGGTTGGAGATGAAGGCGGTTTTGCTCCGGATCTTTCAGATTCGGAGGAAGTGCTTACCCTGATCGTTCATGCCATAGAAAAAGCAGGATATAAACCAGGAGAAGAAATCACCATTGCCATTGATGCAGCCTCCAGCGAGCTTTATGATGAGGAAAAGGGCGTGTACTTTTTCCCTGGGGAGAGCCGCATGAAAGGAGAAAAGATCTACCGGGATGCCGGTGAGATGACAGAGTATTATGAAAAACTGGTGGAAAAATTTCCCATTGTTTCCATTGAAGACGGTCTCTGGGAGGATGACTGGGAAGGCTGGAAATATCTGACGGAACACCTGGGAAAAAAGATCCAGCTGGTAGGCGACGATCTGTTTGTCACCAATATCAAACGGCTGCACTGTGGCATCGGACTTGATGTTGCCAATGCTATCCTTATTAAAGTAAACCAGATCGGAACTCTCACGGAAACTCTGGATGCGGTGGAGATGGCTCAGCATGCCGGGTATCGTGCAGTGATCTCTCACAGGTCCGGGGAAACAGAGGATTCCTTTATCGCAGATCTTGCAGTTGCCTGTGGGGCAGGACAGATCAAAACAGGCGCACCCTGCCGTTCGGACCGGAACGCCAAGTATAACCAGCTTCTGCGGATCCACGAACAGCTCGGAGCTCTTGGAAGATATAAAGATCCTTTTGCAAAAAAATCTCAGAAAAAGCCTTGCATAAAATAAACGGAAAATGGTTGAAATCCCGGTTTAGCTATGGTAAAATAACCTCTAGTTGATTAGGAGGTGTAACCGCGTGAACATTTTGAAGATTATTCTGACTGTAATTTATGCAATAGATTGTATCGCTCTGACTGTTGTCGTACTGATGCAGGAGGGCAAGCAGCAGGGTCTTGGCTCTATCGCCGGAGTAGCTGATACTTACTGGGGTAAGAATAAGGGCCGTTCCATGGAAGGTGGTCTTGTAAGAGGTACCATTATCATGGGAGTTATTTTCTTTGTACTGTCAATCGTACTGAACATTATCTGATCTGCCAGGGGCAGAACAGAAGTTGGTAACACTCTTGCTGCGTTAGCATGCAGAAGAAACTCGGATGGGGACTTCTTTTGTTAATCAGCAGGAGTGTTTTTGCGTTGATATAGGGGCACGGGTGAGCCTTCCTCCGGAATGATAACAGGGTAAAAATGAAATATAAATATGAAACAGGAGAAAATGTGAAAAGATCGAAAAATTTTGAAAAAAGAAAAAAGTTTATAATGGAGCTTCTGGGAGATCCGCTGTATAAGCCCATGCGCCTGCGTGAGATCGCATCTCTTCTTCAGCTGGATAAGAGTGAGAAAAAAGAGCTTTTTGACGTGCTGGACGAGCTTTGCGCCCAGGGCAAGGCTGAAGTAGATAATAAAGGAAGATACAGCAAGGTTTCCGGCAAGCGCAGAGACAGACGAAAGAATAAAGAAGCTCTGAAGGCAGAAAAGCCGGAGCGTGGCCGTAAGGGAAGAGAACGCAGAGAGAAGAATCATGAGGAATATCGTTTCTCCGAGAAGGACGGAACCCTCATGGAGGGAACTTTTATTGGCCATTACAAGGGCTTTGGCTTTGTGGAAGTGGAGGATCAGGAACAGGATATTTTTATTCCGGAAAATGACACGGGAAGCGCCATGCATCAGGATAAGGTGCAGATTCTTGTACGGAACGGACATAAAGAGGGAAAACGTCAGGAAGGCGTTGTGCTGAAGGTTCTGGAAAGGGGAATGCCTTCGATCGTGGGAACATACCAGAGCAGCCGTGATTATGGCTTTGTGATCAGTGATAACCCCAAATTTTCCAAAGATATCTTTATTTCCAGAAAAAACTCCATGGGAGCAAAGGACGGAGACAAGGTAGTTGCAGAAATCACAGATTACGGCTCCAGAAACCGGAAGCCGGAAGGAAAGATTACGGAGGTGTTGGGAAACTTACGTTCACCTGGAACAGATATCCTTGCTATTGTGAAGAGCTTTAACATACCAAGTGTATTTCCTGACAAAGTACTTCGTCAGGCTGACCGTGTGCCGGATCATGTACAGGAAGCGGATCTAGATGGAAGACTGGATCTCAGAAATCTTGTTACAGTTACCATTGACGGTGAGGATGCAAAGGACCTGGATGATGCCATTTCCCTGACAAAGGAGGATGGAATCTACCATCTGGGTGTGCACATCGCAGACGTGAGCAACTATGTTCAGGGCGGCAGTGCCCTTGACAGAGAGGCACTGAAGCGCGGAACCTCCGTCTATCTTGCAGACCGTGTCATTCCCATGCTCCCGGAGCGGCTTTCCAACGGTATCTGTTCTCTGAACCAGGGACAGGACCGTCTGACCTTAAGCTGTCTGATGGATGTTAATGAAAAAGGAAAGGTGATTTCCCATAAGATCGCAGAAACCGTGATCCGTGTAGATGAACGTATGTGTTACACAGATGTGAAAAATATTCTGGAAGATACTGATGAGGTGGCGAAGAAACGCTATGAAGCTCTGATCCCCATGTTTTTCCTGATGAAAGAGCTTTCCGGGATCCTGCGCAGCCGTCGGCATACAAGAGGTTCCATTGATTTTGATTTTCCGGAAAGTAAGATCATCCTGAATGCGGCAGGAAGAGCTATTGATGTGCAGCCTTATGAAGCCAATGTGGCAACCAGGATCATTGAAGATTTTATGCTTCTTGCCAATGAAACCGTGGCACAGGAATACTGCACCGGAGATTATCCCTTTGTATACAGAACGCATGAAAATCCGGATCCGGAAAAGATTGAAAGTCTTCTGATGCTTCTTCATAATGAAGGAGTCAACATACAGAAATCCGGACAGGAGATCACGCCTGGTGAGATCCAGGAGATCCTGGAAAGTATTGAGGGAATGCCCAATGAGGCACAGATCAGCCGCCTGACCTTGCGTACCATGAAACAGGCAAAATATACTACGGAATGCAGCGGACATTTCGGACTTGCAGCGAAGTATTACTGCCACTTTACTTCTCCGATACGAAGATATCCGGATCTTCAGATCCACAGGATCATCCATGACCGTCTGAGAGGCAGACTGGTAAGGGAAGGACGTACCGAGCATTACAAGGAGATCCTGGATGAAGTAGCACGCCAGTCCAGTGTGTGCGAACGGCGTGCAGACGAAGCGGAAAGAGAATACGATAAGCTGAAGAAAGCAGAGTATATGTCCTATCATCTCGGAGAGGAGTATGAGGGGATCATCTCCGGCGTTACAGGATGGGGACTTTATGTGGAGCTTCCGAATACCGTGGAAGGACTGATCCATATCAATACATTACGAGATGACTATTATGTATTTGACCAGGATGCATATGAACTGCGGGGAGACATGACAGGAAAGATCTTCCGTCTTGGGCAGAAGGTCCGTGTCCGTGTGGCAGATGCGGATAAAATGCTGAAAACCGTGGATTTTGTCCTGGCTGAGGAAGACTGAGGGAGCGCGAAATGGCAAAAAAAACAGGAATGAAACTGATCGCAAATAATAAAAAGGCTTTTCATGATTATTTTATCGAGGATACTTATGAGGCCGGGATCGCACTTGCAGGAACCGAGGTGAAATCCTTACGTTCTGGTAAATGCAGCATCAAGGAGGCCTTTGTCCGTGTGGAAAACGGAGAAGTTTATGTATATGGAATGCATATCACTCCTTATGAGAAAGGAAACATTTTTAACAAAGATCCTCTTCGTGTGCGTAAGCTTTTGCTGCATCGCTACGAGATCAATAAGATCGAAGCTAAATTAAAGGAAAAAGGATTGACTTTGGTACCACTGAAGGTTTATTTCAAGGACAGCCTGGTAAAAATAGAGATTGGCATGGCACGTGGTAAAAAACTTTATGACAAGCGCCAGGATATTGCAAAGAAGGATCAGAGAAGAGAAGCGGAGCGAGACTTTAAAGTAAAAAATCTTTATTGATCGACTGGTTTCAACTGAAAAAGTAAAAGTATGATAAAATGCGGGGAATGAGAAATGACAGAGGTACAGGAAAGACGTAAAAAAACGGTAGAAGCATCGATGACGGAGCAGGTTCATCTGATCATGCAGCAGCATCTGAACGGAGGCGGAAGACTTTTTGGCGGAGCACTGATGCAGTGGCTGGATGAGGTTGCCGGAGTGGTAGCTATGCGTCATGCGGAGACATATCGGGTGGTAACTGCGGCAGTGGACAATCTTCAGTTCAAGCATGCGATCTATGAGGGAGAGATCGTAGTACTTAAGGGATATGTGACTTATGTGGGAAGAACTTCCATGGAGGTCGAGATCGATACGTATGTGGAACAGCCGGATGGCATGCGTCATACTGTAAACCGGGCATTTTTTGTGATGGTGGCTGTAGATGAAGACCAGAAACCGATCCAGGTGCCGGAACTGATCATTACCACAGAAGCGGAAAAAGCCCGGAATGAAGCTGCGAAAATGCGCCGTGATATGCGCAGACAGCGAAGGGAAAACGGGTTCTGACCTCAGCTGTTCCAATTTTTGACATAGTTTAAAATATCTAAAGATTCTGTGAAATTCAGAACGGTCAGGTTGACAAGAAAGTGATACTCTGTAATAATAGAAAAGGAAAACCTGACAGCGAATAGGACCATTTTATATGGAGGAGATATAATGAAAAAACGTTATTTGATTCTTGCCGGAATTCTTGCAGCGAGCATGCTTGCAGCCGGTTGCGGAAAGAAGAACTCTGTGGCACCGGAGCAGAAGGTGGAGGCAACGGCAACCCCGACGGTAACGGAAGCTGCGAAAACGGATGTGGTGGAGATGCAGACCTCTACGGATGAAACAGCAAATATCAAGAACGTAATGGGAACCAAGAGTGAGACCACTACCAGTATTGTATTTACCAATAAGATGAACTCCACGATTTCTGCAATTTATGTCCGTCCTACCAGGGATGATGGCGATGACAGTGATGAGACCTGGGGAAGCGATCTTGTAAATGGTAAATTCACACTGGCTTCCAACGACAAGGCTGTTTATTATATGGAGAAGAGCCAGAAGGACGATAACGGAGATACAGCAACAAGCTTTGATGTAAGGATCACATTTACTGACGAAGAGCAGAATGAATGTTTCTTCCGCCAGCTGCCGCTTCTGACGATCTCACAGCTGAGTCTTTGCATGGATGGTGAGGGTGAAGACGGAATCCCATATGCTACATATCTGGCGAGCGGAAGCACCAAGGAGGTGTCTACCCTGAAGGATGTAAAGGCAAGACTTGGCATTGAGGATGACAGTGAAAGTGACAGTGACAGTACAGATTCTTCAGACAGTACGGCTGTGACTCCGACTCCGGAGAGTTCTGATGATAATGGAGACAGTACAGACAGCAGTTCGTCCGGCAGTTCGGACTCCACATCCACACCGGATCCAACATCTGCACCAGCTTCCTCTGATTCTTCCGATGCGGATCCTACGGAAGCACCATCCGGCGAGGATGATCCGGCATCTGTAGCAGCAAGATATATCGGTCAGTCCATGTCTGAGCTTGAGAATGCATGCGGCAGCCCAAATGGCAGTGATTATGAGGACGAGCCGGAGTCCGGTAAGACAGGTTATTATTATTATGATACGTTTACGGTATCCACAACTTTTGACAATGACGGCAATGAAGTTGTATCCGGCGTATGGTAAAGGAGAATAAACATATGAAAAGAGTGTTACTGAAATTAAGCGGAGAGGCTCTTGCAGGAGAGCAGAAGAGAGGCTTTGATGAAGCAACTGTTACAGAGGTTGCCAGACAGATCAAGACGATCGTGGATGAAGGACTTCAGGTTGGTATCGTGATCGGAGGTGGAAATTTCTGGAGAGGACGTACCAGCGGAGCCATGGACAGAAGCAAGGCGGATCAGATCGGCATGCTTGCTACTATCATGAACTGTATCTATGTGTCTGACATCTGCAGATATGTGGGACTTAAGACAGAGGTGTTTACCCCGTTTGTATGTGGTGCATTTACCACACTTTATTCCAAGGATGCTGTAGAAGAGAGCTTCGCAGAAGGAAAGGTTGTATTCTTTGCAGGTGGTACCGGCCATCCGTATTTCTCTACAGATACAGCTACTGTACTTCGTGCTGTTGAGATCGGCGCAGATGCCATTCTTCTTGCCAAGGCTGTTGACGGAATCTATGACAGTGATCCGAAGGTAAATCCGGATGCCAAGAAGTATGATGAGATTTCCATCGATGAAGTAGTTGCAAAGAAGCTGGCAGCTATGGATCTTACCGCTTCCATCATGTGTATGGAGCAGAAGATGCCGATGCTGGTATTCGGTCTTGATGAAAAGGACAGCATCGTCAATACCGTACATGGCAAGTTCTCCGGAACAAAGGTAACCGTGTGATCAAAAGGGAATAATAAAAAAACCATACAGGGAGATATGTGAAATGGATGAGAGAATTCAGGTATACGAAACAAAAATGGGAAAAACACTGAATGCTTTGGAGAGTGAGCTGACAACCATCAGAGCCGGCCGTGCAAACCCGCATATTCTTGACAAACTTACCGTAGATTATTATGGAGCACCGACTCCGCTCCAGCAGGTTGCAAACATTTCTGTACCGGAGGCACGTATGATCCAGATCCAGCCGTGGGAATCCAGCATGATCAAAGCGATCGAGAAAGCGATCCTTTGCTCTGATCTGGGATTAAACCCGAGCAACGATGGAAAAATGATCCGTCTTGTTTTCCCGGAGCTTACCGAGGAGCGTCGTAAAGAGCTGGTGAAGGACGTTAAGAAAAAAGGCGAGGGTGCCAAGGTTGCAGTAAGAAATATCCGTCGTGATGCCAACGATGCATTTAAGAAACTTGCAAAACAGGATGTTTCTGAGGATGAGATCAAAGAGCTTGAGGATCAGATCCAGAAACTTACAGATAAGTACATCAAGGAAGTTGACAAGGCGATCGAGAACAAGTCTAAAGAGATTCTGACTGTATAATTGTAAGAAATACGAGGATAGAGAGGGCTTCTTTGAAGAAGCTCTCTTTCTGTATGGAGGAGATTTATGAACGTACCAAATCATATCGCGATCATTCTGGACGGAAACGGACGTTGGGCAAAGGAACGAGGAATGCCGAGAACCTATGGACATGTAAAGGGATGCGCCAATCTTGAAAACATTTGTTATGATATCAAAGACCTTGGGGTGAAATATCTTACGGTTTACGCTTTTTCCACAGAAAACTGGAAACGATCCAGAGAAGAAGTGGAAGCACTGATGAAACTGTTCCGCGGTTATCTTAAGAAATGTATCAAGATTTCCAAGAAAAATAATATGAAGATGAAAGTCATCGGAGATGTTACTGCCTTTGCACCGGATATCCAGCAGAGTGTCCGGGAACTGGAGGAATATTCCAAAGATTTTGACGGTATTTATTTTCAGCTGGCATTAAATTACGGAAGCCGTGATGAGATCCGCCGTGGAATGCAGAAGATGGCACAGGATGTAAAAGACGGAAAGGTTGAGCCAGATGGCATTACAGAGGATACGATTGAGAGCTATCTGGATACTGCGGGTGTACCGGATCCGGATCTTTTGATCCGCACAAGCGGTGAGCAGCGGCTTTCCAATTTCCTGCTTTGGCAGCTTGCCTATTCCGAGTTTTATTTTACACCGGTTGCATGGCCGGATTTCAATAAAGAAGAGCTGATCAAAGCCATCGAGAAATACAATCAGAGAGACAGACGCTACGGTGGCGTCAAGGAGGAGTAGATCATGTTTAAGACAAGACTGATAAGTGGTATCGTCCTTGTCATTATTGCCCTGGCAACTATCATTTCCGGAAGCTGGATCTTATTTTTTACACTTCTGGCTGTTTCACTGATCGGAATGAGAGAGCTTTACAAGGTAATGAAGGTAAGCGATGAGCATGTTACCGTGCTGGAACTTGTAGGATATCTTGGAGCAGTGCTTTATTATATTGCCATGAAAGCTGATTTTGGAAATTACGGAACAATGGCGATCATCATCAGTATGATCCTGATCCTGTTTGTTTATGTATTCGGTTATCCGAAATACCATGCAGAACAGGTGATGGCAGCATTTTTTGGAGTTGTATATGTTGCTGTGATGCTTTCCTTTATCTATCTTACCAGAAGCCTTCCGGACGGAAAATTCCTGGTATGGCTGATATTCCTGTGCTCCTGGGGATGTGACACCTGTGCTTACTGTGTGGGAATGCTTATCGGAAAGCATAAAATGGCGCCGGTTTTAAGCCCGAAGAAATCCATCGAGGGAGCTGTAGGAGGCGTTGCGGGAGCGGCGCTTCTTGGAGTGATTTATGCAGCAGCAACACAGGGAAAAATGGCTGAGTATGCCTTGATCTGCGCAGTTGGAGCTCTGATCTCCATGGTGGGTGATCTGGCTGCATCTGCGATCAAAAGAAACCAGAACATCAAGGACTATGGAAAGCTGATCCCGGGCCATGGAGGAATCCTGGACCGTTTTGACAGTGTGATCATCACAGCCCCTGTTATTTACTATCTTGCAAAAATGATTCTTGGAATTTAGGAGACATTAAAATGAAGAATATTGCAATCTTAGGTTCTACCGGTTCCATCGGGACCCAGACACTGGATGTGGCAAGAAAAAACGAAGACCTTCGTGTTGTTGCAGTCAGTGCAGGCAAAAGTGTGGAGAAGCTGGAAGAGCAGATCCGTGAGTTTCATCCGCTTCTGGCAGCAGTCTGGGATGAAGAAGCAGCCCGGGATCTGAAAACGCGTATTGCGGACACGGATACAAAGGTAGTCAGCGGAATGGAAGGACTTCTGGAGCTTGCATCCATGCCGGAATCAGAAATTCTTGTCACTGCGATCGTGGGAATGATCGGGATCCGTCCTACCATGGAGGGAATCCGTGCCGGAAAGGACATTGCCCTGGCAAATAAGGAAACCCTTGTCACAGCCGGTCATCTGATCATGCCCATGGCAAAGAAATATGGCGTATCTATCCTTCCGGTAGACAGTGAACACAGCGCTATTTTCCAGGCTATCCACGGAGAAGAAAACAAAGAGATCCACAAGCTTCTGATCACGGCATCCGGTGGTCCCTTCCGCGGACGTACCACAGAAGAGCTGCGAAGGGTCACTGTTGCAGATACTCTGAAGCATCCAAACTGGGTAATGGGACGAAAGATCACCGTAGATTCCGCAACCCTGGTAAACAAAGGGCTGGAAGTTATGGAAGCCAAATGGCTGTTTGACATGGATCTGGATCATATTCAGGTGGTGGTGCAGCCGCAGAGTATCATCCATTCCATGGTGGAGTTTAAGGATGGTGCGATCATGGCACAGCTTGGAACTCCGGATATGAGACTTCCGATCCAGTACGCTCTGTACTATCCGCACAGACGATATCTGGATGGAGACCGCCTTGATTTCACGAAGCTTCATGAGATCACATTTGAGGTTCCGGATATGGAGACATTCCGGGGACTTCCTATGGCGATCCAGGCATCCCGGGAGGGCGGAAGTATGCCGACTGTCTTTAATGCAGCCAATGAGCTTGCAGTAAAGAAATTCCTGGAGGAAAAGATCGGCTTTCTGGATATTTATGAGATTATTGCACAGTCTATGGAAAGACATAAAAAAATCGCACATCCGGATCTGGATGAGATCCTTTCTGTAGAGCAGGATACTTATCAGTGGATCGAAAGCAGGTGGTAAATTGAAATTTGTGATTGCTGTAATTATTTTCAGTGTTGTGATACTGATCCATGAGCTGGGACATTTTCTTCTGGCAAAAAAGAACCATATCGAGGTATTGGAATTTTCTCTTGGTATGGGACCCAGGATCATAAGTACGGTAAAGGGCGGCACACGTTATTCCGTGAAACTGTTTCCTCTTGGAGGTTCCTGCGCCATGGCCGGAGAGGATGCGGAAGATGACAGTCCGGGAACCTTTAATTCGGCTCCTGTGTGGGGCAGGATCGCAGTGGTTGCTGCAGGTCCGGTATTTAATTTTCTGCTGGCATTTGTTTTGTCTGTGATCATTGTAGGCTGTATGGGCTATGATCCGGCAACCGTATTAGAAGTAACCCCAAATTCTGCTGCGGAAAAGGCCGGATTGAAAAAGGGCGATGTGATCACGGAATATCAGGGCTACCATATTGATCTGGGGAAAGATCTTTATGTATATTCGTATCTCAACGAACTGAAAGAGGGAGATACCATCCGGCTGAAAGTAAAACGTGATGGAAAGGAACAGGAGATTTCCTATAAACCAGATGTAAATGTGCGGTATCTTCTTGGCTTTAACCGTTCCGATGTAAATTCCATGACAGTGGAATCACTGATCAAGGGAATGCCACTGGAAGAGGCAGGTCTGGAAGCCGGCGATGTGATCACGAAGATCAACGGTGTGGAGGTTCCGGATGGAAATGCATATGAAAAATACATCGAGGAGCATCCGTTATCCAAGAAACCTGTGACGATCACCTATGAGCGTAACGGACTGGAATATGAGGCAGAGATAACACCAAGGGAATACAGAACACCGGTTTCCGGTTTCGGATATAACACATACAGTGAAAAGACTTCCGGCTTTAATGTTCTGAAATATGGTGCTGTGGAAGTGAAATACATGATCCGTACTACGATCTTAAGCCTGAAAGAGCTTGTGACCGGTCACCTTGGAATGAAAGACTTAAGTGGTCCTGTGGGTATTGCGGATGCCATTGGCGACACTTACGAACAGTCCAAGAGTGAGGGAACGCTGATGATCTGGATGAATTTGTTGAATATGGCAGTTCTTCTTTCTGCAAACCTGGGAGTGATGAACCTTCTTCCTCTTCCTGCACTGGATGGAGGAAGGCTGGTTTTTCTGGTGGCAGAAGCGATCCGGAGAAAACCGGTAAACCGTCAGGTAGAAGGAATGATCCATTTTGCGGGGCTGATGCTTCTGATGGCGTTGATGGTTATCGTTATGTATAATGATATTCTGAAGATATTCTGATATCTGGTGGAAGAAGGTAAATATCAAGTGTTACTGAGAACGGAGTGAACAATAACTATCAAGTGCTGTATGATCTGTGAGGAGATGATACAGCACTTTTTTTGTGCAGATATTTATTATATAATAAAGGCATCAGAGTAAAGGGGATATGTAAATTTGAAAAAGGATATTTTAATACTGGCGGCATTGATAGCAGTTGTTATAGCAGTTCCTTTTCTGGCTACAAAGGCAGAAGAGGTAATCCAGATCAAAAATGAGGAATTTAAGGAAAAACAGAACAGGGAATGTTATGAAAAAGCGGAAGAATGCATGGATGCAGGCAAATATGATGAGGCGATAGAGCTGCTGGAAAAACTTCCGGGATATTATGAGGATGTAGAATATATTATCCAATATGCAAAGTTTTGCGATGCTGTTCAGAATGGAGAAGGAATTGAGGAACTGTATAAGCTTATATGGTATGTTCCAAAGGGAGATGAGTACAGTAGCAAATATATAGAAGAATTGAGGAAGGCCCAGAAAGATACAGAAGAACAATACAAAAAATATATGGCACAGAAAGAAAAAGAAGAGGAAGAAAGAATGAGAAAGAAGGATGAGCCATATAAGGGAATGAAAGAAAAATACATAAACATTACGCTTCTGGGAAGGGCAAAAGAGAAAAGAACAGAACATTACTGGCGGGACACACCGGGAAAAAGGACACAGGACATTCAGTACAGATATATGTGGTATAACAGCAATGGAGCAAAAAAATTCATGGCAGTCTGCAGAAACGGACGGGTCAGCAGTGTAGTGGAATTTGTTTCATCCACAACATCCGGGAAAAAAACTTACCGTGGAAATACCAGCAGGAATAATGACAGAAAAGATATGTACGATGTGCAGGATTATGATGATCCGGAAGATTTTTATTATGATCATGCAGATGAGTTTGATGATATTCAGGATGCGGAAGATTACTGGGAGGAAGCACAGTAGGAGATATGGCATTTTGAGATTTTGTACATATACTAGCAGAGAACCAGTGTGCTTTCAGGCACAAAAAGGAGCCTCTGTTTATGAAAAATCATTCTTATATTTCCATGCAGCAGGATATGCCGGATCAGGGACAGCTGCAGGTGACGGTGCTGGACAGTGCCAGTAACCGTCCTGTGGAAAATGCTACAGTGCGGATCTCGTACACAGGAGTCCCGGATAATGTGATCGAAGAAGTCCGTACGGATTCCTCCGGAAAAACGCCCATGCTGGAGCTGGCAGCTCCTCCACTGGAATACAGCATGAAACCGGTGGAGCAGCAGCCTTATGCAGAATATACAGTTCGGATCAGTGCAGAGGGTTTTACACCAAAAGAAGTTGCCGGGACAGAAGTTCTTCCCCATTCCATTGCCAGGCAGGGAGCATCCCTTAGCAGACAGCAGGGTAGTGGAGAGGACTATCAGCGGATCGTCATCGGACCCCATACGCTTTTTGGGGAATATCCTCCCAAAAATCCGGAAGCAGAGATCAAGCCGATAAATGAAACCGGAGAGATCGTATTAAACAAAGTGGTGATCCCGGAGTATATCGTAGTCCACGACGGGCCAATAGGGGATACCTCTGCACAGGATTATTATGTAAGATATAAGGATTATATCAAAAACGTGGCCAGCAGTGAGATCTACGCAACTTGGCCGGAGGACACGATACGTGCCAATGTTCTGGCAATCATGTCGTTTACTCTGAACAGAGTTTATACAGAGTGGTACCGGAATAAGGGTTATGATTTCACCATTACATCCTCCACAGCATACGACCACAAATGGATCCATGGCAGGAATATTTTTGAGAGTATAGACCGGATCGTGGATGAACTTTTTGAAAACTACCTTTCCAGACCGGATGTACGTCAGCCAATCCTGACCCAGTACTGTGACGGACACCAGGTGCAGTGCAGGAACCGGGGATGGATGACCCAGTGGGGAAGCAAAGCTCTGGGAGATCAGGGATATTCCGCAATTGAGATCCTGCGGAGCTTTTATGGAAACGATATGTATATCAATGTGGCGGAAGCAGTTTCCGGGATTCCCGCATCCTGGCCGGGATATGACCTGACTATCGGTGTTACCGGTGAAAAGGTGCAGCAGATCCAGGAACAGCTTAATGCCATAGCAAAAGCCTATCCTGCCATCCCGTCAGTGATCGTGGATGGTATTTATGGTCCGGCTACTGCTGCATCTGTAAAAAAATTCCAGAATATATTCGGACTTCCCGCATCCGGAGTGGTGGATTATCCAACCTGGTATAAGATACAGGACATTTATGTAGCAGTGACCAGGATAGCGGAGTTGCAGTAAATATAAAAATAATAAAAATGTTCCTGGCCATTTTCGGAGTGATCTGATCGGGGCTGGGAGTGTAATGCGTGAACATGATTTCAGAAAAAGTGTTTGACGTTTCAGAATAAACCAAGTATAATGGCTGTTTGTATCTTTGAACGTAAATTGTAAAGAGATTGCGTTTATGAGCATGTGAAAAAAGCGAAATGAGAATGTCTGTTTTACAAAAGGAGTGATGAAAATGACATTTTATCAGGAACTGCAGTTAAGCTCAACCGGATCAAAACAGCTGATCAGAAATACCACAGACAAAAAGGAGAAAAGAAGGCATATTCTGATCTATAATTTTAAAGTGTATCTTGTCATGGCATTTTGTGTGGCGGTTGTGACATTGTACAGTAAGATAACCGGCAATGACAACAGTGTTGTAGGAGTAACCGTACTACTGGCAGTGCTGGTTTTAAGACAGGCGGATTTCGGAATCCGGACGTCCCACGGATTGTTGTCTATTGCCGGGATTTTCTGTATTCTGATCGCAGGACCGAGATTATCCAATATGGTTTCACCGGTACCGGCATTTTTTGTTAATGCGATAAGCATCCTGTTACTGATGATCCTGGGATGCCATAATGTAATTATGTATAACCATTCCACATTTGTTCTCGGATATCTGCTTCTGATGGGATATGACGTAACCGGAAAGGCGTATCTGCTTCGTGTAGAGGGGCTTTTGGCCGGAATGGTTCTCTGCATGGTAGTTTTTTATAAGAATCAGAAAAACCGCCCGTATCGCAGGACGTTTCTGGACCTGTTCCGGGAATTTGACCTGCATTCTGCAAGAGGCAGGTGGTATTTAAGACTGACGCTGATCGTTTCCAGCGCTATGCTGATCATGTCTCTTTTGGGACTTCCAAGAGCAATGTGGGCCGGAATTGCTTGTATGTCCGTGTGCTTGCCGTTTACCGAGGACTGCAAGGGAAGAGCCGGAAAAAGGGGGATGTTCAATATCGTTGGATGTATTTTGTTTGCAGTGCTTTATCTGATACTTCCGGAATCTATGTATCCCTATATTGGAATGATCGGAGGAATCGGTGTGGGATATTCCGCAGGTTATGCGTGGCAGACTGCATTTAATACATTTGGAGCACTGTCCATTGCATCAGGACTGTTTGGAATGCCGGCAGCAGTGCTGCTCCGTATTGGAGCCAATGTATTTAGTTCAATTTATACTATGCTCGCAAATAAGCTTGGGGATAAGCTTGTGCAGCATATGTGGGTACGAAAGAGTGCAGAAATCTGAGATATTGCCCTGAAAAAAGTTTTGCCGTATAATGGGTAATAGCATAACAGCCTGGATATTACCGGGCCGACAGAGGAGAAGATTATGTACGAAGAAACAACAGAAAAACTGCTGGAATTTATCAGTAAAAGTCCTACAGCCTTTCAGGCGGCAGAGGAAACAAGAAGACGTTTTTTGGAGGAAGGCTTTACAGAATTGAAGGAAGAGGAGCGCTGGGAGCTGGAAAAGGGCGGAAAATATTTTGTCATGAGAAATCATTCCGCGATCATCGGATTTTCCATTCCTGTCAATGACTGCAGGAGATATCATATCATTGCAAGTCACAGTGACTCCCCGTCTTTTAAAATAAAAGAAAATCCGGAGATGTCTGTAAACGGAGCTTATGTGAAGCTGAATGTGGAGCGGTACGGAGGAATGATCCTTTCTACCTGGTTTGACCGTCCCCTTTCTGTGGCAGGCCGCATGATCGTCCACAAAAACGGAAAAATTCTGGAAAAGCTTGTAGATATTGACAGAGATCTGGTCATGATCCCGAGCCTTGCGATCCATATGAACCGGGATATTAACGGAGGCTATCATTATAATGTCCAGAAGGATATGCTTCCATTGTACAGTGGCAGTGGCGAAAAAGGAAACTTCATGCGGATGCTGGCAGAAGAGGCAGAGATCCGTCCGGAGGATATCCTGGGCCATGATCTGTTTCTCTATAACCGGATGCCCGGAACGATCTGGGGATCCAGGAATGAATTTGTTTCCAGTCCAAGATTAGATGATCTGCAGTGTGCTTTCGCTTCAATGGAAGGCTTTCTTCAGGCAGATAAGAAGAAGGTCATTGCAGTCCATTGTGTACTGGATAATGAAGAAGTGGGAAGCACTACCAGGCAGGGAGCTGCATCCACATTTCTTAAAGATGTACTGTTTCGTATCAATCTGGCCCTTGGCGGAGATCAGGAAAGTTATCTGATGGCCCTTGCAGAGAGCTTTATGATCTCTGCGGACAATGCACATGCATTACATCCGAATTATACAGACAAGGCAGATCCTGTAAACCGTCCGGTGATGAATGGTGGAATTGTGATCAAATATAATGCCAATCAGAAATATTGTACCGATGGGATTTCCACAGCAATCTTTAAGGAACTCTGCAGAGAAGCAGATGTGCCATATCAGACATTTGTGAACCGTTCTGATATTGCCGGTGGTTCCACTCTGGGAAATATTTCCAATACCCAGGCAGCCATAAATACGGTCGATATCGGTTTGCCGCAGCTGGCGATGCATTCCGCTTATGAAACAGCCGGAGTGAAAGATACGGAAAGTCTGATCCGTGCGGCAAAGGTATTTTACAGGTGATATCGGAGGACAGGAAAATGAGCAGAAAAGCAGTATTTTTTGATGCGGACGGAACAGTCTGTGATATGAAAAAAGGAGTGCCGGACAGTGCCATAGAAGCCATCCGTGCGCTGGTAGATAACGGACATGAAGCGTGGCTCTGCACAGGAAGAAGTCGTGCGTTTGTATCCTGGTATCTGGAGCAGATCCCTTTTACGGGAATGATCAGTGCCTGCGGATCCACCATTGAGAAGGACGGGAAGAGACTTTTTAATAAAGAGATGACGCCGGAGGTTGCAAAGCTTTCTGTGGAGGTTCTCAGAAAATACGGACTGATCCCGGTAATGGAAGGCGCGGATTTTATGTATTATGACAAAGAGGAGTATACCGATGAAGTGAACTGGTATGCCAGTCTGATCACAGAATCCCTGGGCGATAAATGGAGGCCTATCCGTGGAAATGAGGATTGTATGCGGATCAATAAGATCAGTGCAAAAATGACGGAGGGATGTGATGCGGAGGCAGCGTTATCCATTTTATCAGAATACTATGATATCATCCGCCATGAAGGCAGCAGTTCGTTTGTGGGAAATACCATTGAACTGGTGCCAAAGGGCTTTAACAAGGCTGTTGGGATCGCAGCTGTGATCCGCCTGTTTGATATTCCGTGGGAGAATACCGTTGTTTTTGGAGACAGCAACAATGATCTTGCCATGTTTGAATACGCTGCAACAAAGGTTGCCATGGGAAATGCTTCTTCGAAGATCAAAGAACTGGCAGATTATGTTACGTCTGATATGTTCCACTACGGCATTCGGGATGGCTTGAAATATCTGAAGCTGATCTGAGAGAATGCTTCGTTTGTTTTGTTGGCTATGAGATTGTAAGAACAGAAACATCCACATCAGAAATGATAGCTTTATGTGAATATGCTTTTATAAAAAATGCTGTAAGAACCAGAAATCATAGTTCTTACAGCATTTTATGTTACAGATTTTTCCGGGTAGATAATATGCAGAAGCTGCAATATCAGATCAGTCCCAGACCTTTGCAGATAAATAGCCAGAGTGTCAGGGTAAAGGCACTGAATAATGTGGTAAGAAGCACGACTCCCGAAGAAAAAGAGCCCTCATGTCCCATGTTTTTTGCCATGACAAAGCAGGTAACGGTGCTGGCAGACCCCAGCATGATAATGATGGAAACCAGCTTGTCCTTTGTAAAACCGCAACGGATGGCAAGAGGAAGAAAAAGTGCTTCATAACCGACAAGTTTCATAAATGTACAGGCAACAGATGCTTTCAGCCGGGAAAAGGCTTTTCCGAAGTGCAGAGATCCGCCCATAGCCATGAGGCCAAGAGGAGTGGCGGTTTTTGCAAGATTGCCTGCCGTAGAGTCCAGGATCTTCGGAAATGGAAGACGAAGAAAGGACCAGAGTGTACCGGCTGCAATGCCGAGAATGATGGGATTGGTGACAATTCCCTTTAAAGTGCGCTTCAGAACGGTACCATCTATTTTTCCCTGACCTGGTTTAAAGACAGAGAGAACTACAACAGCCATTACATTGTAAAGAGGGACGCTGGCAATGATCATCAGTGGTGCCATACCTGCATTTCCGTAAAGGTTCTGGATAATGGCGATACCAAGGATCGCTGCGCTGCTGCGGTAGGATGCTTGGATAAACTCGCCCCGGATATCGGAAGGGTGGAGAAAACGGGACAGGAGCACGGAGATCATAATACTGAGCGATGTGATCGCAAAACAGAAAAGAATCATCTTGGGATCCCAGGCCTCATAGATATCGATTTTAGCGATGTCCTGAAACAGAAGCACAGGCAGGGGGATGACAAACACAAATTTGTTCATACGATTGACAAATGTTTCATCAAACAGTCCGATCCTCCGGAAAAAATATCCCAGGAGCAGTGTAAGAAAGATGGGCACGGTAACATTCAGACAGAAAATAAGATTGTCCATAAAAGAAAGCCTCCCTGTGGTAAAATTTCTCTGTTTATTATATCCAAACTACGAAAATTGTCAAACGAGGTATACGGGACTGGAGATTTCTGGTATGATAAAAAGTGTTGCGAAGAAAGCAGCACAGGGGTTGAGAAGGAGAAAGGAAAGAAAATGAGATACGGAAAAATACGGATCGAAGATGGCTTTTTTGTGTTTACCAGACATATGATGCTCAACAGTCTTCCGTGTAAAGATATTCTCTGGGCGTACATGCGCCGTGAGGGAACCGATAAAACCGGTGAAAAGCAGCTGATCATCAATTATCTGGTGATCATAACCAGACGTCAGAAGCGTTATAAATTTGATATGACAGAGCAGGAGGTACAGGATTGCCTTCAGCTTCTTAAAGTATTGAATCCGGATCTTGCGGTTGGTTTTCCAAAAGGAAGCAGGCTTCCGCTTCAGAATCTTCCGAATACAAGAGATCTGGGTGCATTGATGACAGTAGACGGTTCGCATATTCTTCCCAGAAAACTTTTGCGCAGCGGAGAAATCTATCATGCTTCTGCTGCAGACAACCGGATCCTTTCAGAAGAATATAATGTAAAAACAGTGATCGATTTCCGGTCAGCTGCAGAAGTAAAGAAAAAACCGGATGATATCATGGCAGGAGTGGAGTATTATCACATTCCAATCCGGGATGAGGACAGCAGTGGAAACAGCTTTTTTGAACATGTGATGTCCTGCTATGGTGATGTAGACCGGTATATGCAGGACTGGTACCGGAATTTCGTTACGGATGAGTATTCTCTGAAGCAGTATGCACGTTTTCTGGATGTCCTGCTTCATGTAAAGAATGGAGCTGTTGTTTTTCACAGTGCCACAGGAGAAGACCGGACAGGAGTCGGAACAGCACTTTTGCTCTTTGCTTTGGGTGTACCTAAGGAAACGATACGAAGGGATTATATGCGGTCGAATCCATGTCTGGAAGATGAACTGAAATATATGCGCAGGCTTTACCGGGCAGACCGGCCGGAAAACAGCCGGAAACTTGCAGATCTGAAAGCCTTCTATCAGGTGAAGGAGTCTTATATCAATACAGTTTTTGATGTCATCGAAAAAGAAAACGGAGGAATTGAAAGATTCCTCCGGAAAAAACTCTATCTGACACCAAAGGCATCCGAAGAGCTTAAGAAAAAATATCTGATCTGAGGATAAAAACATTTCTTATCATCCTGAAGGAATTTTGCAGGAAATTTTGATTGACAAAATTTTCGAAGTTGTTATAATGGTAAGAAAGCAAGGGTTTATTAGATTAAAGCGTTAACTGACGAAGTCGGTTTTTTATACATAAAAGTATTGAAAGCAGGTGTATTATGGAAAAGAGAATACTATCCATCCTTGTGGATAATACCTCCGGAGTCCTTAGCCGTGTGGCTGGTCTTTTCAGCCGCCGTGGATATAATATTGACAGCATTACCGCAGGAGTGACTGCAGATCAGAGATATTCCCGTATGACAGTGGTATGTGAGGGAGATGATCAGATGCTCCAGCAGATCACCAAACAGCTGGCGAAGCAGGAAGATGTACGGGATGTTAAGGTCCTTGAACAGGACGACAGCGTTGCCCGTGAGCTGATGCTCGTCAAGGTTGCTGTGAAGCCGGAACAGAGACAGGGAGCTCTTTCTGTTGCAGATATCTTCCGTGCCAAGGTGGTGGATGTAAGTAAGGATTCTCTTATTATGGAGATGACCGGAAGCCAGAACAAGCTGCAGGCGTTTGTGGAGCTGATGGCTGACTATGAGATCCTTGAGCTTGCAAGAACAGGAATCACAGGTCTGTCACGAGGCAGTGACGATGTCCGTTACCTGTAAATTTTTTACATATGTTTGCTAGGAGAGCAGCTACTCTCTTAACGATAAATAATTTTTATGAAGAAGATGTTGTAAACATCAGAGGAGGAAAGTAAAATGGCAAATAAGATTTTTTACCAGGAAGACTGTAATCTTGGATTATTAGATGGTAAGACAATTGCGATTATTGGATACGGAAGCCAGGGACATGCACATGCACTGAACCTTAAAGAGTCCGGATGTAATGTAATCATCGGTCTTTACAAAGGAAGCAAATCTTGGAAAAAAGCTGAGGAGCAGGGCTTCGAGGTATATACATCTGCTGAAGCAGCTAAGAAAGCAGATATCATCATGATCCTGATCAACGATGAGAAACAGGCTGCACTTTACAAGAATGATATCGAGCCGAACCTTGAGGAAGGCAACATGCTTATGTTCGCTCATGGCTTCAACATTCATTTCGGATGCATCAAACCACCAGCATATGTTGATGTTACAATGATCGCACCGAAAGGACCTGGACACACAGTAAGAAGCGAGTATCAGGCTGGTAAAGGTGTTCCTTGTCTGATCGCTGTAGAGCAGGATGCTACAGGTAAAGCTCAGGATATCGCACTTGCATATGCACTTGGAATCGGCGGAGCAAGAGCTGGTGTTCTTGAGACAACATTCCGTACAGAGACAGAGACAGACCTCTTCGGTGAGCAGGCTGTACTTTGCGGTGGTGTTTGCGCACTTATGCAGGCTGGTTTTGAGACACTTGTTGAAGCTGGTTATGACCCAAGAAACGCATACTTCGAGTGTATCCATGAGATGAAACTGATCGTTGACCTGATCTATCAGTCAGGATTCGCCGGAATGAGATATTCTATTTCCAATACAGCTGAGTATGGCGATTACATCACAGGACCGAAGATCATCACAGAGGATACAAAGAAAGCAATGAAGAAAGTTCTTTCCGATATCCAGGATGGTACATTCGCAAAAGAGTTCTTACTCGACATGTCCGATGCAGGTGCACAGGTACACTTCAAGGCTATGAGAAAATTAGCTTCTGAGCATCAGTCTGAGAAAGTCGGCGAGGAGATCCGTAAACTCTACAGCTGGAACGGCGAGGATAAGCTTATTAATAACTAAGCAAAATTTATTGCAGGTGCAATAAATTTTGCGCTACTCGAACGAAGCGCAGCGAAGTTTGAGTCAAAAAAGTCACACACGTAATACAGTGGCAGGAAACTTTTTTGAAATTTAAAATTCCCATCTGGTCGCAATGATCAGATGGGAATTTTTTTACATTCCTTTATTTATCCGGATGCTCTGTTTCATCATCAAAAAATGGTGCGATCAAAGCCGAATCAGCATCTTTCTGTCTGCATACAAACCCGATTTCACGCAGCGGAAAAGAAAATCCTACCGGTACTTCCACCAGAGTTCCTTCTTCCAGCTCTTTTTTTACAAAATCACGGATCACACATGCAATCCCAAGACCAATTTCCGCAAACTGGATCAGAAGATCCATAGTTGTTACTTCCAGAATATGGCTTAATTCCACATGATGTTCTTTCAGCTGAGTGTTCACGGTCTGACGTGTAATATTGTCCTCATCCAGCATCATGAAAGTTGCTGCCTGGATCAGAGGTTCATCCGGATAGAGCTTTTTCTGATTTTCCAGATACTGCTGTGTACAGACAAAGGTATCCTGGATTTTCAAAAGAGGCTGAAAATAATATCCCCGAAGCTTCTGCGGCCGTCCGATGAGTCCCAGATCGATTTTTTCCTCATCCAGAAGCTGCAGCGTCTGATAAGTAGACTGGCAGGAAATTGTGATACGTACATGAGGAAAACGTGCAATATAGTTTTCCAGGTGGGAGAGCAGTACATATCTGGTAAGAGTAGAACTGGCACCCAGACGCAGCTTTGGAATGTCCCGGGAACGGTTATGGCGAATGGAATTTTCTCCTTCATCCAGAAGTGAAAGAGCTTCTTTTACTTTTTCAAAAAGAAGCTCACCGTCCGGGGTCAGAGTGACACCCCGGGAACTGCGTTTAAAAAGAACGG
This sequence comes from Blautia sp. MSK.18.38, assembly GCF_024460535.1. Taxonomy (NCBI): domain Bacteria; kingdom Bacillati; phylum Bacillota; class Clostridia; order Lachnospirales; family Lachnospiraceae; genus Blautia; species Blautia sp. MSK.18.38. The sequence continues at coordinate 39,594 of NZ_JANFYP010000026.1, forward strand.
TATCCAGATTCTGCTCCAGCTTCTGGATCGCCTTGCTGATAGCAGGCTGACTGATATAAAGGTCCCGGGAACTGTGGGAGATACTGCCGGTACGTGCTACCGTATAAAAAATATGATAAAGAGACAGATTATCCTGCATGCAAAACCTTCCTTTCGAAAAATAGTAAGGTAATAAAAAAATCCGAAGTCATCAGACCTCGGAAATCCTTGAATTTGTTAGAAATATCGGGGCAACAGGATTTGAACCTGCGACCTCACGGGACGCAATGGAACTGAAACCTCTTGATTTTAAAGGCTTTCCGAAGGGTAAATTTAAAAGGTAATAAAAAAGGTAATAAATTCAAAAACAGAATAAATATTCAGGAGGAAATCCGCATATTGTGATATGAGTATTAGCATAAGCTCATGAATGTAGACGATCTATATTCATGGGCTTATTTTAGTGCCTTTATCGAAGAAATTAATTTATTTGGAAATTCCCAGATTCTAAATAAAAATTTGTTTAAATGCAAAATAAAGCATTTCAAGAATATAGCATCTATAATAGCACAAGATAAGAAATTCGTAAACAAAAATTAAGGAGGAAATGACAATGAACAAAACAATATATGAAACAGAGTTCACTAAAATGGTACATGACAAATTGAGAGAAGCTAATAGACTGCACGAATATGAAAAAATATCAAAAGATAAGCTAGGCGGGAATTACTGGAATACCTATTGGACAATCCGCTATATGCTTCGTACAATAGAGGACATTTTGGCTAATGGGGATAAATTATCATTAAATGGATTTTTCACTGTAGCACCTAAACTTTATAAAGAAAGAATAGTACGTTCTGGGATAGAAAGAACAGGAAAAAATGTGTATGAGATTCCAGATAGATATTTACCGAAATTTAAACCTTGTGCGAGGTTAAAGCGTGCTTGTAAATCATATGAAGATTACCTCAAGGAAGAAGCAAATAATCAAGATGATGGATACGAAGAAGGAGAAGAAAACGAATGATATGTAAAGAATGTAAATATATGAAATGTTACGCTGTTAATAAGAGAATATATTATTGTGACCATGAGGATAGGTCAGATGATATGGGGAAGCTGGGTGAAGATACTTTACCAGATATAACTCCTGACTGGTGTCCAATGACTGACAGGACAACTACTGCTGCTGAAAATAATATTACAGATGGGAAAGGGTTAGAGAAATAATGGAATTAAAAAATACAGAAATGAAGATGCAGTATATTCTTGATGAAAATAAAAATCTGGCAGAGATACCACCAACAGATATGCTACCTGTAGAGCATCCGATTAAATGTAAATTAATCAGTGCATTTGAAGTATTTGTAAGAGTACCGCAGACAGAAAACTATTGGATTTCTAATTACGGAAGAGGTGTAAATAACCATAGAAACCCAAATAAGAACAAATTCTATGAGCATAAGCAAGGAAAATGCCATTATACTGTTTATGAAGTGTGGCGAACACCAGAAAAAATCAGAGGGAACCTAACAGGCAAAATCATAGTTGAAACCACTAAGAGAGAAACCAGTCCAGAAGAGTTAGTAGCAAAATGCTTTCTGAAACAATATAGAGGCAGATTCAAAGTGTGGCATAAGAACGGTGACTTTGCGGATAACTGGTATAAGAATCTGATCTATGTTTCTGATAAGGATTTTAGAAATCTGAAAGCAGGTAAGATTACATGGCAGGAATTAGGATATGAGCAGGAATACATTGAGTATATCAATAATGCTAAAAGTCAAGCTATGGCTGCATACGGTGCTATTTTCAGTCGATGTAAAGGAGAAGATAACAGTAGCAGTGCACACAAATGTTATGATGATGCTGAAATGTGTCAGGAATGGCAAGATAATCCACAACTATTTATCAAGCAATATCTAGAGTTATATTATGAAGTACCAGGAGAATCAATGGCTGTAGACAAGGATTTATTTGGTAATGGCAGTAAGGTGTATTCTCCAGAGACAATTTGTATTCTGCCACAAGGATTAAATACATTGCTTGCTAACAGCAAAAAGCATTATAAGGATGGAGAAACAGCAGATAATGTACTTCCTCTTGGTGTAAGATATAATGGTAAAGTCAATAAATATTACGGACAGATTACTTATTTTGGCACAGAAGATATAATTGATTTACCATATCGGAACACAATAGATGAAGCTTTTGCAGATTATAAGAAGTTTAAAGAATGTGATATTGCGATCACGGTGTCAAAATACAGAGATAAGATACCAGAATACATATATGAAAAACTGCTTACGGTGCGAGTAGAGCCGTATTGAGATAATTATAGGCATATCAGGGAGTATAATCCTTGTTATGCCTATTTTTTTACGTTTTCATAGCGAAAAAAGAGAGTTTATGTCGTATAGAGTATAAGGATTATAATGGCTGATCGTCATCTGATGGGACATACACACAAATATCCTGTATCTGACAATTAAGGATACGGCATAAATCATTAACAGTACGCATAGAGACGTCTTTATTGTGTTTTAGCCGGTGCATGGTACTATGTGACAGGTGATGTTTATTTGTCAGTGTATACCAATTTTCATTTGAATTTTTGAGCGTTTCCCAGAAGGGAGAGTAATCAATCATTAGTTATCCTTCTTTTTTCTTGATAGAATAACCATAAAATATCTTTTTACTCTTGAATATCTTCGCAATGACGAATATAATGGAGCATATAAGAAATTGTGAAAAAAGTGTGAAATAGAATACGGCAAACCCAGAGAAATTTGGCGGCGCAAAACTATAGGGTCTAAGCAAATGTATGACAGCCAGTTGCAATTTGGATGATTAAGGCATTGCTTTATGATGGAGCAGTGTCTTTTTTATATATTTTATATTAGGGGGATTTATATGCTTTTAACTACAGGATACAATTTTGAAGGGTATGATATTGTTAAATATTTAGATGTATTATCAGCTTCGGTTGTTCTTGGTACTGGAATGTTTAGTTCTGCTAATGTATCTATTGCAGATTTTTTCGGGACAAGAAGTGATTCATATGAACGTAAGCTTCAGGATGCAAAAAATGCTGCTATAGAAGAATTGAAAAAACAGACTGCTTCAAGAGGCGGTAATGCAATTATAGGAATTGATATTGATTATACGACATTTAGCTCAGATATTATAGGAGTCATTGCAAATGGAACAGCAGTAAAAATAAAGGAAAGTGAAGAAAAAACAAATTATATATCATATGTGATTCCCTCAATGGTAAGAAATGAAATGCTACCGTTAAATGTTTATAGTATTAATTTAAAATACAATCCAGTCGAGGAGGTTACTTTAGGTGCAATTAATATAAAAAAATATAGAGAAGATTGTGATGTAACCGCAATTATGGCAGATATATATTTTGAGAATATTTTTAAAGAAATCAGATCTGTAAATGATGCGATTTTTGGTTTTCATGGAAAAGAAGATTGGATTACATCAGAAACCATGAAAATATCGTTAGCGGAATATCGAGTTGATTTAATTTGTAAAGCTAATGTTGTTGTCAAGAAAATGATTATTAACGGAAAGCTGACAGAAGTTGATACAAATAATTCAATTCAAGTCCCAGATGTTGACTTAGATGAAATAGAACAAATTCGTGAAATGCACGGAGAAGATGCAGTCACAAAGTTTTCTATTATAGAAAATAAATGGGTTTGTTATTGTGGAGCAACGAATAAAGAAGAGTCTGAACAGTGTTGTAGATGCGGGAGAAAAATGAATGCTGTTCAAAAGGCACTTGCGAAAAATAACGGGGAAATAAATCCCGATGTAACTGTATTAATGAGTAGATTACAAGAATGTAAAAATGCAAGTGAAATTAGGGGATATTTGATACAATTACAGGATGTGGAATATTTAGAGGTAATTAATATTCTGGAAGATGTAGTAAAAGCAGAAAGACTTTATGGTAATATGAAAGAAGAGGCACTGAAAAAAGTATTGGTAGCATTATCATAAATTGAGATGCTGTTAAAAAATAAATGATAATGATATAAAAAAGGGGTTATATGAATTACGTTAAGGAAGAGGATAACTGGATATTTGCTGAATGTCCAGAATGTAATATGATAATGAAGTTCAGGAAGAATGAACTAAATTTAGATAAAGTTCAAAAAATATATAGACTGCAAGAACCAGTTGAATGTTTTTGCGGTGAAATGAGTGGCGTTATTACAGATGTGCCAGTAACAGAAGAAAATAAAACAGTTGTATATGCTGCTCCTGCACCATCATATACTGCTCCTACAAAGAATGTTCCGCATTGTCCTACTTGTGGATCTGCTAATATTACCAAAATATCCTTAGGTGCTAAGGCAGTAGGCGGCGCAATGTTTGGAATTTTCAGCAGTAATATAAGGAATAGCTACAAATGTAACAATTGTGGCTATAAATGGTGATGTGCATGGAATACTTTAAGAAATTACAATGTTATAAACCAAAGAAAGCTATTATTGATTCTCCGATAAGTATAGAAGAAGTTGCTTTATTACAAAATTCTGTTGATAAGGACATTCTTGGACGAATAAAATTCATCAATCGTTCACAACAATCCATCATAGCAATTTTTGTTCATCTGAGTGCATTCAACATAGCAGGTGAAAATGTTCCAGTAGAAAAGGAACGTTACATATATCAGGACATGAAAATTGACTCTGGTGAATTATATGGTAATAAGATTCCGTTACATCTCCCTGATGATACCAGATTATTAACTGTGGAGTTAGAAAAGGTTGTTTTTGAAAATGGTGAAATATGGGATGTTGCTACGGGAACGGAGTGTGAATATATTCCACAGGAAGAAATTGATATACCTGCCTATGTAATTGAAAAAGTGCAAGAAGAACTATCACCACATTTTTCTCATATGGAATACGTTCATTATTTCTATGAAGAAGGTCAGAATTTCTGGGAATGTACTTGTGGCAAAATTAACGGTATGTTAAATAAAAAGTGTTCTTTCTGCCAGAATGACAGACAATCTCAAAAAGAATATCTTGTACAGGATAAATTGATTCCATTAATAGCTAAAAAAGAACAAGAAAAACAGGCAGAAGATGAAGAGAAGGCACGACAAAAGGCAGAAGCAGAACGTCTAAAAAAAGAAGAACAGCAACGAGAATATGAACGTAAGCAAAAGGAATGGGCGAAACTAGATGCAGAAAGAGAAAAGGAAAGACAGGAGTTAGAAAGACGAAGGAAGAAACAAAAAAGGACGTGGATTTATATTGGAATCATAACGGTAATTGCCATTTGCGTTATAATGATAGTATCATTTTATCATCAGAAAAAAGTGAACAATGAAATTTATCATAATGCACAAGATCTTCTGAAATCTGGAAATTATGATAAAGCTATTGAGGAATGGAATAGAATACTTTCATATGAAGATTCAGAAACTCAAGTAAAAGAAGCTACATATGAAAAGGCAATGAATTTATTTGAGAATAAGAAATATGATGAAGCAATTGAAATATGGCAAGATATATCAGATTATAAGGATTCCAATGAGCAGATAGATAAAGCCCATTTAGAAAAAAAATTAGATGGAGTAAGGGAAAAATATAAAAAAGCATTGAAAATTTTTTCAGAAAAAAATGAAAAATCAGAAGAAGCAAAATACATTGCTAAAATTCTTTCGTATGTTGGTGAAGACGAAGAATTTATGAAACAGTATGGTAAGTTCGACTTTGATTCTATGGAAAAGGATACATCAGATTATTGTATTTCTTATTCTAAAAAAGGAAAATTTAATGGATATAATGTAACGTATAATATATTATTTAAAAAAGAAAATGGTTATTGTTATGGAATTAATTTTGATTTTGATATGGTAGCTATGAATTATAGTCCATATACATCTATAGATGTTGTTTCTGATTTTATGGGAAGAACATACGATAAAGAGGAAGATGATAAAAGTATTGATATGAGTGAATTTTATTGGGATACATTGAATACAGATATAATTGATACATGTAGTTTGATGATATTTAATACATATGGGGGATCAGCTTGTATGCGCTTTTTAATTATGTAGAAGACTGTTCGCCAAATTTAAAAATTGCCCGTATCATGAAAATGGAACACATCCACCGCATACGAACACAAGCCCTTTTCTTTAAAATGTAAACCACCCGGGGCATACTGTCCCATAAATCCCATGCTATCAGAGCTAGACACTAGGACAGCATGACGCTACTAGAAAATAAGCATGTATACAATCTACAATCCATATTATGATCCGTTGAGTTCCAGAATATAACAAGCCCGTGATGTTCTGAAATATATATTAGACAACATGGAGAAATCAGACAGCCCTATATAGCTTATAAGAATAGACACAGGCGGCAGACAGAGACAATGGTGGCTTACAGACAGGATATAAGAACAGTATCCCCCATAAGCAAAGAGATTATAACAAAATATAAAGGCTAGGAGAATCATGATGGGTTCTCTTAGCCTATTTTTTTGAGAGTATGAAACTTTTTCTGTAAAATAATGTTTAGAAGGTTCTTCTATGATAAA
>NZ_JANFYP010000027.1:0-45050 GCF_024460535.1 Blautia sp. MSK.18.38
GGATAGCCTGTTTTAGCTTTGCCCTAAAGGGTAATCGAGCAGGAAGCCCCCACTTTAAAATCGTAAGATTTAAGTGGTGGGAGCATGTCACTACGTGATAAGATCGTATTGCAGCTGCAGCTGATAACGCCGGGCAGTGTAGCAATAAGTGAAATTATGAAACCTGTGGAGGAATATGATAATGTCAAAAGATGAATATTTGATCACAGATGCGCCTCTTAAAGCGCTGACGGTTTTTGCAATGCCAATGATTTTGGGCAGCTTTTTTCAGCAAATATACAATATGGCTGACTCTATCATCGTCGGCCAATTTGTTGGTTCCTCCGCACTTGCAGCTGTCGGGGCCTGTGCAGCGCTGACCAATGTTTTTATTTGTGTGGCACTGGGGGCAGGTGTCGGTGCCGGTGTGCTGGTGAGCCGCTATTTCGGTGCCAGGGAGTATGGAAAAATGAAGACCATCGTGTCAACATCCTTGTTTAGCTTTTTAATTCTAAGTATAGTCCTTGGGGTTTTTGGATTTTGCTTTTCCCACTGGATGATGAGTGTGTTACAAACCCCTGGCGATATACTGGATGATGCAGTGTTATATCTGCGGGTCTATTTTGTGGGATTTCCGTTTCTGTTTATGTATAACATTCTTTCCAATATGTTTACTTCCATAGGCGAATCAAAAATCCCGCTGGGGCTCCTGATATTTTCGTCAATCTTAAATATTTTTATGGATCTCTGGATGGTGGCCGGACTTGGTCTCGGTGTGTTTGGTGCAGCCCTTGCGACTCTTATAGCACAGGGAATTTCTGCGGTGTTTTCACTTTTGCTTTTCCTTAGCCGGATGCGTCGATATAAAAGTCGTTTTGACTGGTTTGACAGGCAGGAGTTACATTCCATGCTTCAAATTGCTGTACCTTCGGTTCTTCAGCAGTCTACAGTGTCCATTGGTATGATGATCGTACAGGCTGTTGTAAATCCCTTCGGTACACAGGCACTTGCGGGGTATGCGGCGACGATGCGGGTAGAGAATGTTTTTTCATTGATTTTTGTATCCATTGGCAATGCGGTTTCCCCATATGTTTCCCAGAATCTTGGCGCAAAGAAAATTGAACGGATCAAAAAAGGATATCACGCTGCACTGGTGTTAGATGTATGTTTTGCAGTTCTTGCTTTTATAGTCATTGAAACACTGCACACGCAGATTTCCTCGCTATTCCTTGGTAAAGATGGAACTGCCCTGGCCTATCAGGTATCCGAGGGTTATATGAGATGGCTTGGTTACTTCTTCATCTTTATGGGAATCAAAATGGCAACCGATGGGGTTCTTCGTGGTCTTGGGATCATGCGCCCGTTCCTCATTGCAAATATGGTGAACCTGGCGATCCGCCTGTCTGTTGCTTTGATCTGTGCACCGCGTTTTGGCATTGTATTTGTCTGGCTTGCTGTACCAGCCGGTTGGTTTGCAAACTTTTTAATATCCTATGTGGATCTTCGGAGATCATGGCCGACTGATAAAGAGGTATAATCCCGATAGCCTAAAGTAATTTAAGGAGGAATTTATAGTATGAACGATAAATGTGTGGTATTGAATGCAAAGAAGATGAATTTTGATGGGAAGCTGGATTTTTCCGTTTTATCTTCTGATGTTACAGTATATGATGATACAACAGAACAGCAGCTGTCAGAGCGTATTCAGGGTGCAGATATCATTGTAACAAAGGAGATGTCTGTGAGTGCAGAAATGATACAGAAATTCCCGGAATCTGTTAAACTGATCTGCGAGGCAGGTACAGGATATAATAATATTGATCTTGAAGCAGCACGGAAGAAGGGGATTACAGTCTGCAATATCCCGGCATACAGCACAGAACGTGTGGCACATACTGCGATTATGATGATATTAAATCTGAGTTCTGCAATGCAGGTACAGATGAAGATGCTGGCATGCGGAAATCATGACAATTTTACCAGAAATCTTCAGGTTCCGCATGTTGAGGTAAATGGTAAAACACTTGGTGTTATAGGTGCAGGACATATTGGCAGGAAAGTTATCCAGATCGCACAGGCGTTGGATATGAACATACTTGTATATACCAGGACACCGAGAGAGGATGAGAAAGGTATCCGCTATGTATCGCTTGAGGAATTACTCAGGAATAGTGATTATGTTTCCATGCACTGTCCATTGACGGAAAGTACAAAACATATGATCAACAAAGAGACTTTATCACTTATGAAGCCCTCAGCGTTTATCATTAATACCTCAAGAGGTGCACTTATTGATGAGGCTGCTCTTATAGAAGCATTGGAAAATGGTACGATTGCAGGAGCCGGACTTGATGTTCAGGAAACCGAACCACCTGAAGAAACCAACCCTCTTTATACTATGGATCATGTCCTTTTGACGCCGCATATGGGATGGAAAGGACTTGAAACAAGACAGCGGCTGGTTTCTATTCTGGCGGATAATATAAAGAAGTTTATGGAAGAGGATCCGATCAATGTTGTATCAGGTCTATAGTATCTGGCAACAAAGTGATGATACAGCTTCCGGGTTTGCAGAGTGAAAAAATATAATTACAATCAATAAGTCAGTGCTTTGATATCTTCTTCCGATACAGCAGGAATAACATAAACAATAGAATTACTGGAAAAATAAGTCCGAATCCCATGCCGATCTTAATATTATTTCCAGCATTCTGAGTGATACGACCAACAATTCCAGGTCCAATGCTGCCACCTAAATCTCCTGCCATGGCAAGAAGAGAGAACATAGCCGTTCCACCTGTTGGAAAAGTTTTTGAGGAAATACTGATGGTTCCAGGCCACATGATTCCAACTGAAAATCCACATGCAATACAACCGATCAGTCCGATGATCGGGTTGGATGACAAAGCAGTAAGCAGATAACAGACAACGCATAATATGCCTGAACCACTCATAAACTTCATTAAATCTAACTGCTCTCCATATTTACCAAAAATTATACGGCTGATTCCCATTGTTACTGCAAACATACATGGACCTGTTAGATCTCCCAGAGCTTTTGATAATCCCAGAGCTGATTCTGCATAAGCAGATGCCCATTGAGCCATTGCAAGTTCAGAAGCTCCGGAACAGATCATCAGACATATTGCAACCCAGAAAAATGGCTTGGAAAACAGATCTTTAATTTCCATTCCAGAACCATTGTCAACCAGAGATTCAATGGGACAGGTCATGAAGTTATAAGTATTAATTGCAGGAATGATTGCCCATATTACGGCGAGCCACTTCCAACTGTCTATTCCAAATATCAGGAAAAATAAGCTGGAAATCAAAATTGTCCCAACAGCTCCCCAACAGTAAAACGAATGGAGCAGACTCATAGTTGCTTCTTTGTTTTCAAACGGACAGGCCTCGATAATAGGACTGCAAAGTACTTCTATTAAACCGCTTCCGATGGCATAAACAATAACACTACATATAATTCCAATAAAAGGATCAGGTAAAAAATCAGGTAAAAATGCCAGTCCAAGCAGACCCAATGCAGCAAATATTTCTGATGCAACAATGCACACACGATATCCGATATGATCTACGAATTTGGCACAGAACAGATCAACCAGAAGCTGTGTGAAAAAGAAGAAAGTGGATATCAGAGCAATGTTACCGAGAGAAATATGGTAGTCACTATGAAATTTCAAAAAAAGAAGCGGTGCGAAGTTTGCCGCAATAGCCTGTGTGATAAATCCCATATAACAGGCTATTTTTGTCTTATGGTAGTTAGTTTTTTTTACAGCATTCATTTTTTATTTTCCTCTCCGAATGTTTTTAACAGTTTTATGTTCAATCTTCACATTCATCAATACTTTCACAAAAAAGTCTGTTCTGGGTGGTGCGGTTATTTCAATTTTGTCGCCCTCAATGTTGATCTCACTTTCATTCATCCATTTAAAAATCATAAGAATACCTCTTTTCTTTTTTTACTTGATTATATAGCAAATATCAGATATATACATTGAATTAAATTATAGAAATACTGTATAATATCGTAAAAAAGAAAGAACGTGATATGGGATGGATTATAATAAAATACTTACAGACGAGGAGTTCATGGAAATTAAACAGCATGGAAGCAGTGATTATCCGTTCCAGTATTATTATGATAATCTGGAATTGTTTGATTTTCATTGTATTGAGTGGCACTGGCACAGAGAATTTGAGTTTTTATATGTCGAGTCCGGACAAGTTACATGCGGAATAGGAGAAAAACAGATTATATTGTCAGAAGGAGAAGCAATTTTTATTAATTCTAAAATATTGCACCGCTTTTACGCATCATCAGGTGGTATCATTCCTAACTTTGTATGTATGCCGGAATTTATTGCACCGGAGAACAGCCTGATCTATAAGAAATATATTTTGCCAATCATTTCATCGAATATATATTTCCAGCGTTTTCAGCCTGATGAACTATGGCAAACAAAGATTATACAAACTATGATAAAAATAATGGAAATACAGAGGAATGAGAAAATAAGAGAACTTGCTACTTTGGCATTGCTGCAGGATTTATGGCTGACTTTTTATGAAAATGTAAAGTTATCTGATAAAGGAGATGTACAGACAGTGGATGAAGTTGCACAGAAAAGAGTGCAGTTGATCATGCAATATATACATGAAAACTATAATCGCAATTTGTCTCTGGATGAAATTGCTTCGCATATAGGAATCAGCAAAAGTACTGCACTTAATTTGTTCCACCGTTTTTTACATACTACACCGGTTAATTATCTGATAGGATATCGACTTCAGGCAGCTTCCTGGTTATTGAAAAATACGAATAAAAAAGTAAAAACGATCGCTTATGAAAGCGGATTTCATAACGTTGATTATTTTTGCAGATTGTTTAAAAAACGTTATCATTTAACTCCATCAGAATATCGCTGCACATGTTTAAAAGTGTTGTCGGCTGATCCGAGTCTTCAGACCTGTAAATAAAGCCGATGCAGGACTTTTGGAATCCTGTATCGGCTTTGTTGATTTTGTAAAGGCTTTGAAAAATTTACTTTTACTGGTTCATCAGTGCTTTGATATCTTCTTCCGGTGTGGTGATAGGTGCAATACCATAATTTTCAACCAGAAAGTTCAGAATATTAGGAGAAAGGAACGCCGGAAGAGAAGGACCAAGACGGATATTTTTGATACCCAGATGCAGGAGGGTTAACAGGATACAGACTGCTTTCTGTTCATACCAGGAGAGTACGAAGGAAAGCGGAAGCTCATTTACAGAACATCCAAATGCATCTGCAAGTGCCACAGCAACCTGGATCGCACCATAAGCATCATTACACTGACCCATATCCATCAGTCGTGGAAGACCACCGATCTCTCCCAGATCGAGATCATTGAAACGGAATTTTCCACATGCCAGGGTGAGAACGATACTGTCAGAAGGTGTCTGCTTTACAAATTCCGTATAATAGTTTCGACCTGGTTTGGCACCATCACAGCCGGCAACCAGGAAGAAATGGCGGATCGCACCTGATTTTACAGCCTCTACTACAGTACCTGCATGGGACAGGATGGCTGCATGACCAAAACCGGTTGTCACTTTTTTTCCGCCGTTGATACCGGAGAACATACGATCTTCTTTGTAACCGCCCAGCTCCAGTGCTTTTTCAATAAGCGGTGTGAAATCTTTCTTCTCGTCAATATGGACAGCTCCCGGGAAGGCAACCACTTCTGTTGTAAATACTCTGTCAGCGTAGCTGCTTTTTGGAGGCATCAGACAGTTGGTAGTGTAGAGGATCGGGGCCGGAAGATGGTCAAATTCTTTCTGCTGATTCTGCCATGCAGTTCCGAAATTGCCTTTCAGGTGAGCGTATTTCTTTAAGAATGGATAGGCATGGGCAGGGAGCATTTCACCATGTGTATAGATATTGATTCCTTTTCCCTCAGTCTGTTCAAGCAAAAGCTGCAGATCTTTCAGATCATGTCCGGTCACGACAATAAAAGGCCCTTTTTCTACCGTAAGTGTAACATCAGTTGGCTCTGGTGTTCCATAGGTTTCTGTATTTGCCTTATCAAGAAGTGCCATGCACTTCAGATTGATCTCTCCTGTTTTGAGTACTGTGGAAAGCAGTGCTTCTGTGCTTTCTTCATAACCGATCTTAGATAATGCCTCGCAGAAGAACTGATTCACTTCGGCATCTTCATAATTCAGAACACTTGCATGATAGGCATAGGCAGCCATTCCGCGGATACCAAAGAGAATAAGAGATTTCAAGGAGCGGATATCTTCATTGGCATTCCACAGCTGCTGAAGATCATATTCCTTTGTTCTGCAGTCAGGAGCCAGTCTTTCTTTTTCAGCTCTGACTTTTTGTATCATATTTTCGATTGCTGCATTGTCAAAACTTACATTTGTAACTGTAGTAAACAATCCTTCGATTATGATCTGTCCGGTCCTTTTTGAAATAGTTTCCGTGCTGTCGGCAGCTTTAGCCAGACTGATCAATGCACCTGTCAGCTCATCCTGTAATTTCGCTGTATCTGCTTTTTTTCCGCAGACACCGGCATTTCCGGTACAGCCGGTACATCCGACTGTCTGTTCACACTGAAAACAAAACATTTTTTTATCCATTATTGTATTCTCCTTTTATTCTGTGATTTTTTCGAAGGATCTTTCTTATTATTTTATCCTCGACTAGTAGTATTTATCCTTGGTTTCTGTTAGGAGTATAGTATAATAATTACAACGTGTATGTTTGATTTCCAACAGGAGGATTAATTTTGAAAAAATATTTACCCATTCTAAGAACGAGCCCTTTCTTTAAAGGTCTTACTGATAATGAGATATTATCCATACTGCATTGTGTAAATGCAGCAACAATCTCCAGAAAACGGGATTCTTATATTTTCAGAGCCGGAGACTCTACCGAAGTAATGGGACTTGTGGTGGCAGGCTGTGTTCTTGTTATTCAGGAAGACCTGTGGGGACATCGGAATATTCTGTCAAAATGTCATGCGGGAGATTTTTTTGGTGAACCATATGCGGCAAGTCCGGGAGCTGTTCTGAATGTCAGTGTGGTAGCAGACGAAGATTGTGAGATTATTTTATTAAATGTTCAAAGGCTTCTGGTTTCCTGCCCAATAGTATGTGAGCATCATCAGAAGCTGATCCGTAACCTGGTCGGTGTCCTGGCAAATAAGATCCTGATCCTCAACGATAAGATCACACATGTGGGCAAGCGAACGACAAGGGATAAGCTGTTGTCCTATCTGTCGTCGGTATCTATCAGACAGGCATCGTTATCCTTTGATATTCCTTTTGACCGGCAGCAGCTGGCAGATTATCTTTGCATTGACCGTGCGGCAATGTCTTCGGAGATATCAAAGCTGCAAAAAGAAGGACTTATAAAAACAAACAGAAACCATTTTGAGCTGACTGTCTGTAATGATACGGATTCAGGAATAAAAATGTGATATACATCACGGAAAACGATAAACTTTTTCATTATAATGCAAAAGGAAAGTGAGACTGCTTAAAGTGATTCTATTGTTATAAGCGTTCACACGATGGTATTATGGTGTATGTATAAAGAATCTATGAAATCAGTTATTGAAAAACAGGAGGAAAAAAATGCTCATCAGAAAAGCAGAAGAAAAAGATATTCCGAGGATCCTGGAATTGTTAGGACAGGTGCTGCAGATCCATGCAGATATAAGGCCTGATATTTTTATTCCGGGCACAACAAAATATACGACAGACGAATTGACAGAGCTTTTGAAAAATGAAGAAAAGCCAGTATATGTTGCAGCGGATGAGGCTGATGTTTGCGTGGGGTATGCATTTTGTCAATTAAAGGAGCAGCCTTTTTCAAACAATATGGTACCGTTTAAATCTCTTTTTATAGATGACCTGTGTGTCGATCAGGAGACACGAGGTCAGCATATTGGGGAAAGCCTGTTTGAATATGTAAAAAAAGAAGCAAAGCAGCTGGGATGCTATGAAGTGACATTGAATGTGTGGGCAGGAAATACTTCAGCAGAAAAATTTTATGAAAAAATGGGAATGCGGACAAAAGAAAGGCAGATGGAATACATATTATAAGATGTTGAATTGTTCAGGAAAAAAACAGCCGGCTAAGATACAGACTGAGATGTCTGTACCTTAGCCGGAAAATTTATCACTGTAATGAACATGCATGGCTTCCCAGTCCATAAACAATACATAAAATACTCTTCCGTATTGCTGGCTGTCTACAATCCTTCCGTGATCAAGAACAGAAAGGTAAGTGCCGTCAGCTTTTCGAAGATGAAAGTGGATGTAATCATTCTTATTGCCGGCATCGATCTGTTTCCAGATGCTTGCTTCTATCTGCTGCTGTTCATCCTCACGGATCAGGTTGTGGAAGCTTTTATTTGTAAGGCTGAAGAGTTCATCTATAGTTTTATATCCGGTCATTTGAAGGAACTCATGGTTTGCATACAGGAGTTCATCATCATCTTTGTCCGCTCTGTATATGATAAATGCACCCGGAAGGTGTTCAGAGATATCCTTGAATGCAAATCCGAGCTGTTTGCGGACTCCTGACCGGAGCCCCTCCCTGTAAGCCATACATCCGTTTTTTCCGTGAAGCTTTATTTCATAAAGTGCTGCATCTGCACAGCGCATGAGCTGTGAGCGGCTGGATGCAAAGGTTGGATATTCTGCATATCCGAGAGAAATAAAAAACGGATATTCTTTTCCCTTGCATGAAAATGTCTTTGGAAGCTTGGTAAATTGCAGCAGCAGTTCTCCCGCTTCTTTATAGGTATGATCCGGCAGAAGAATGCAGAACTCATCGCCACCGTTTCTTCCCAGTAATGTGTTTTTTGGGAAAAAAGCCTTCATGCTATCTGTAAGACTCTTTAGTGCCCTGTCTCCATAGACATGTCCGTAAATATCATTAATAAACTTAAAGTCATCAATATCAAGGAGTGCGGCCACAAAATGCGTTTTTGGATTTTTAGTGATCATCCTTTCGGCTAATTCATCAAATCCATAGCGGTTGTAAATATCGGTGAGAGAATCTGTGTGTGCCAGTATTTGAAATTTGTTTTTATTTTCTTTCGATACTAACCATACCCGGGTAAGACCTGAGAAAAGTAAAACGACAGTAGTAAACATTCCGCCGACGATTACCAGTAATCTAAGGTCTCTCCATCCGCTTTCAGGAGCTACTTCTAATGTCCAGTTCTCTTCCCCTATCGTAAAACCATAAGAAACAGCATGAGTTAATTGGTCGTCTGACTGATAAACAACTTTATAAGTATCGCTCCAGGGAGCGTCGGTTTTTGAGAGTCTGTATTCATATCCGAAATCCGAAAGTGCACTGATCGCATCTGAAAAAATGTCAGGAACACGCAGGATAACAATGGTAAATCCCCAGAAATATTCCTGGTTGTTTTCATCTTTCAGGTAGACTGGATTGCGGACAGCAATTCCACAGCCGTCCTGTTTTAAATCGAAAGGACCTTGTGTAATGATCACGTGATTGTCTCTTGCGTAACAGGAAATTTTGCTGCAATCTTTATCCTGGAGCAGATCGATCTTACTCGCTTCCGTTCCCTCAGAAGGATAAATATCTGTTACATTACCATCCGGAGCAAGCTGTATGCTTTCAATAACGTCAGACATAATATTTTCCGCAATTGTGTCAAACTGACTGATCTTTCCGTTTTCACTGATCAGGACCTGCTTTAGCGTATCTGTGATCGCAATTCCATTTGTAATTTCATTTTTTATACGTTCGCCGTAGGTTGTTGCATTTAATTGTGCTGTTATGTGTCGTTGTTCAGTTTCATGTGAGTCTATTTTGTATACAATTAAACCAACAAGGCATATGCCCAGTAAAAAAACGATAAGAGGTACAATTGTTTTTTTCTTCACCTGGTTCACCTCGTTTTATTAGTTTCACAATAAAATATTATATCATAGAAGTAAAAAAATAGAATGATTTTTTGTGTTAAAGTGATATTGTTTTTTTATGTACAATGGAAATATGACCAGAGGGTGAAATATAGTATACAATTGAGGATTATATTGGAAAGAATACTGAAAAAACCTCGCGGTTTTGTAGGGTATATGATATACTGTTCTTTATAAGTAAATATCTTATCGGAATTCACGGAGGATCTGACCGATGCTGAATAAAAAAGATTTTTTTAAATATGCATCAAAATTAGCATTTCCGATCATGATCCAAAATCTGATCGGAACATTAGTAAATGTTGCGGATACTGTAATGCTGGGATATGTAAGCCAGACTGCCATGTCAGCTTCATCTCTTGCCAACCAGTACACATTTATTCTTTTCTGTTTGTATTATGGTATGGCTACAGGTACTTCGGTTTTATGTGCCCAGTACTGGGGAAAGGGTGATAAAAAGACAGTAGAAAAGATTCTCGGCCTGGCGGAGCGGATCTCACTGATCGTTTCTCTTGTATTTTTCGTTATCTCCTTTTCCATGCCGACTACGATCATGAAGATTTTTACAAACAGTCCGGATACGATTGCTGCCGGCAGCGAGTATTTGAAGGTGATCTCATTTTCCTTTATGTTTATGGGATTCTCTCAGGTTTTCATGAGTGCCCTTCGAAGTGTCGGAAAAATAATGCTGCCTTCTGTTACATACATTGTATCGCTTTGTGTCAATGTATTTTGTAATGCCACCTTTATCTTTGGCCTGTTTGGACTTCCAAAGCTTGGTGTTACCGGTGTTGCCCTTGGTACTGTTATTGCCAGGATCGCAGAGGTATTGATCTGTCTCATCTATTCATTAAACAGCTCCGATGTCAGATTTCGGATAAAATATTTCTGTGCGAAATCCGGTATTCTGTTCAGGGACTTTATGAAAATTGCTTCTCCGGCTGTGATAAATGATGTTGTCTGGAGCTTTGCCAGTTCAGCGTTCGCAGCGATCCTTGGCCACATTGGCGATGATATGGTTGCCGCAAATGCAGTTGCTGTTATGGTGGTAAACATTGGTGCCATCGCCTGTCGCGGTTTTGCCAACGCTACTACCATCATTATCAGCCAGGAGCTTGGTAAAGATCACAAGGATACAGCCAGAGAATATGGGAAACGTATGCTGAGAATAACAATTATCGTAAGTCTCATCGGATGTGCCATTATTCTGGCAGTCCGCCCTATGATACTGGACTTCTACCGGGATAAACTGACAGAGACAGCCATTTATTATCTTGGTATTTTTATAATCATGACAACCTGGCGTTTTGTAGGAGAGGGTATCAATACCTGTCTTATATGCGGATGCTTCAGAGGAGGTGGCGATTCCAGGTTCGGAATGATCGTAGATTCCATATTTATGTGGCTTGTTGCAGTTCCTCTCACCTTCCTTGCAGCATATGTTTTAAAACTGCCGCCTGTCTGGGTATATTTTATAATGACCCTGGATGAGTTCGAAAAAATGCCTGTGGTGTTCATCCACTATTTCAGAAATAAATGGCTTACGAACATTACCAGAGATTTTGACTGATTATGTAACTAAGCAGGAGGTTTTTATAGAAATGAAATACTTTGAGGCAAAAATGTCTTATCCTCAATTTTTAAAATATCTGGTTCCATCAGTGCTGACCATGATCTTTTTATCATTTTATACAACGATAGATGGATTTTTTGTATCACGGTATGCAGGCTCTGACGCGCTTGCAGGAATTAATATTGTTATTCCGATCACCTGTGTTATTTTCGGAACATCTGTCATGCTTGCAACGGGATCAGGTGCCATCATAGGAGAGAGGATGGGACAAAAAAGAGAACAGGAAGCAAATGAGATATTTACTTTTATCACGATCGTGCTGTTCGTACTTTCAGTTGCTTTTACAGCTGTGGGAATCCTTTTTCTGAAACCGATCTGTATTTTTTTAGGAAGCAGTGAGCGCCTGATGGAGCATGTGGTGCCATACGCATTTGTCACATTTTTAGGATCGGTTTCGATGTCATTCAAGCTATTTTTCGAATATCTTGTGAGGACGGATGGGAGATCGTACATCGGAATGATCATGTCTCTGACAGGTCTGGCTTTTAATATTGTTTTCGACTATATTTTTGTGGCTGTATTCAGACTGGGAACGCTTGGAGCTGCATGGGGAACATTTCTCTCCATTACAGTAAGCATGTTGATCGGCTTTATCTATTTTCTGAAATACAGCCATATAAGGTTTTGCAGACCGAAGACCGACATGAGTGTTCTTCTGAAATCCTGCACCAATGGAAGCAGTGAAATGCTGACGGAGATGTCTACCGGGATCACTACATTTTTATTTAATCTTATTATCATGCAATATTTTGGTGAAGATGGAGTTGCGGCTGTGACGATCATTATGTATATTTACTATTTTTTCATCGCTTTTTATATGGGAATTGCCGTTGCAGCGGCTCCAATCATAAGCTATAATTACGGCTCTGAAAATCATGACAAGATCAGAGAGATAACACGATATAGTTTTATTACGATTGCCATCAGTTCAGTATTGATCCTCACGGTATCACTTGTATTTGGAAAACAGATCATCCATTTATTCGTTGGGGAGGGAAATGTATTTACATTGACATGGGATGGCTTGAAGCTGTTTAGTCTGGTTTTCCTGTTTATTGGTTTAAATGTATTTCTTTCCGGATATTTTACTGCGCTGGGAAATGGTTTTATTTCGGCATTGATCTCATCAATGCGTTCTTTGATCCTGGTGGCTGTGTTCATATTGATCCTGCCAAAGCTTATAGGGGTTGCAGGCATCTGGATGACGATGCCGCTGGCAGAAGCCGTGACTATTTTCATGGCGGTTTATCTGTATCGAACATACGGAAAAAGTTTCATGCAGGAAAATTCCAGAGCCACGTCTTGATGATATTTTGCAAAATTCTAACGAAAAAGAGGCCGTCAAGTACGGCCTCTTTTTCGTTATGGCTTTATCATGTCATGGGAGTATTTATAACTCCTGTGGAGATATTTCCAGGTATTCATAGGATGGCTGGAAATCATGGTTGTCACACTGACGGTAATATTGGGTAAAAATACGTTCTATGATATCAGGGATATGCGTTTCATCAGGTTCAAACAGTATGATGAGATACTGCAGGGAACTGTAGCGTGTACAGATATCCACACGGCGGATATTCTGCCGGATGGCCTGTTCCATATACTCCAGAGCCTGCTCAATGGAGTCGATATCAGGAACTGTATCCACAAGTGTCTCGATGGTGATCATCGCCAGATAACATCTGCACTGGCTGCGTGTGACAAGCTGACTCATGTATTCATACTGGCGTGCGAAATCCCGGTAATTCAGATCAAGAGCACCTACATAGATGCCGCTTTTCTGAAGGGACTCTGCCACAAGCGCCAGATCCTTTCCGGAACCGGATGCCGCAAGAGTGCTACGGTCGATCTGCTGGTAGAAAAAGAACTGGTTTTTGCCGTTTTGTTTTACGTAATACAGAGCTTTATCTGCTTTGGAATAGCAGTCCTCAAAGGAATCATCGGTGCTGCACAGACACAGGCCTGCGGACAGTGTGGCAAACCGGAGTTCCGGATCATCGGTAGTGATGGTGTGAAATTTCTGGAACAGATCGTCCATCTGCAGAGACAGGGAATCAGGATCTGTGTCCGGAAGGAACATCAGGAATTCATCTCCGCCAAGTCTGCAGGAAATTCCCTGATCTGCCCGTTTCTGGAGCAGCTTTCCAAGACATTTCAGTGCACGGTCGCCGGCTTTGTGGCCATAGATGTCGTTGATCTTTTTCAGGTTGTCCATATCAAGGAATACCAGACATCCATCATGTGTCTGCATAAATTCCGCGGTAAGACGTTCGCCCAGGTTACGCATGGGAAGACCGGTAAGAAAATCATAGCTTTTTGCGTCTTCCTGACTTTTTATGGTGGCCATTATGTCCGAGATGAATTTGCTGACGGTAAGCTGCATATCCGGAAGGTTATAGGTGTCCGGTTCTTCCTGGGAAGGATCCCACTGAGGCAGCCGTTTTTCATTGAGCAGTTTCAGAAAAATGTCTGTGATCTCCGGATCGAACTGTGTACCACGGTTTTTGCGGAATTCTTCGTAAACAACCTCCGGTGGAAGCGCATTACGGTAGATTCGGCGGGAGTTCATGGCATCGTAGCAGTCGGCAACAGCCACGATCCGGGCATGGATGGGGATTTCTGCTCCGGCCAGTCCGTCCGGATAGCCTTTTCCGTCATAACGCTCATGGTGACTTCTTGCGATTTCTGCCGCATGCGGGATCAGGGTTATATCCTTCAGGATCTCAGCACCGATGACGGTGTGTTTTTTTATAAGGTTGTATTCATCATCGGTCAGCTGTGCCGGTTTGTTCAGGAACGGATCCGGGATACCGATCTTACCGATGTCGTGAAGGTGAGTAGCCCGTTTCAGATTCAGGATCTCCTTCGGTGTCCAGCCCAGCTCCTCTGCGATCAGGGCCGCATATTGTGCAACCCGGTAGGAATGACCGCGGGTGTACGCATCCTTTGCCTCAATGGTGGTGGAAAGGGTCTGTATCATCTGCAGAGACATTTTTTCATTCTGTTCCTGGTTTTTGCGGATTTCGCTTTGCTGGCGTTTCAGTTCCATATCCTGGACATTTTTGATGGCTCTTACAATATTGACAAAGAGCAGGATCAGCATGCCGGCGCCCACAAACAGTCCGGACATCGATGTGACAAAGTATACGGAGGTTGCTTCAACGGCAATACACAGGATCGCTACCAGCAGACCAATGAGCAAAAGCCGGTCGGCCTTGTTTTTTTCGGTGCGTATATATTGGAAAAGGTGTACAAATATTGTGGCAACGGTGATCGCCAGGATTCCGTGACTTACAGGCATGGTTTCGATATAATCTGCGATACCTGCAGCAGTGAGGATCGTACAGACTGCAAAGTTTATCATTGCGATGCTTCCAAGACAGACATAAAATCTGTGATGCAGCCCTTTCTGGAGACTGTCCGCAAAAAACAGGATCGGGAGCGGACACAAAAGGATCATAACGAAGCACAGAGATCCGAGAGCGGAAGCGTTGGGGACCAGGAACTGACGGAGCTTGGATTCACCCAGCATCCAGACGGCGCCCATAACCATGCACCATCCAAGATATTCCATGTCAAATCGTGTATGATAGACCAATCCCAGAGCGAAACTGAACAGGATCGTGACGATTCCGGCAAACAGGATAAAAAAAGCAATGTAGGTTTCCAGTCCGTATCTGCTGAAAATATATATCCAGATATCCGCCTTGTTTCCGCAGTAAACAGGATTGACAACTCCGGTGTAATTGGAGGTGTAGGTGGTCAGTTCAATACGGAGCTCTTTGCCGGCATCGGAAGCATAAACCGGGCAGAAAACATAACGGCTGGCGGAGTTTTTGCCCACAAGCCTTGTTTTATGCGTGGAGTAGCTGGTCCTGAGGTTGTCCCCTACATAAAAATCCACATCCTGCAGGGAAGAACGGATGGCAAAGCAGGTATCTGTAAGATCATCGGGAAGCTGGATGGTGAGGACCATCGTGTCACCGACGGGAACCTTGTAGGTGCCCGGAACGGAGATTTCCTGGGTGGTTCCATCCGGTTTCTGCCAGGTAACGGTACCGGAATAGATCACAGAGGCTGCTGAGGTGTCGGAAGAACGTTCATCCGCACCAAAGATCTGCATAAAAATGAACCAGCCAAGGATGGCGAACATCAGAATATAAAAGAAATATCTTTTTCCCTGGTTAAAGGTTTCGGTTTTTTCTTTCATGGCAATATGCCTCCTTGTAATGGGAAAGGAGTGGTTTGTAAATTGAAAAACTCCTTTAGATCGATTATACCAGACCGGAGTGGAAAAATCAGTATAAACAGACTAAGACGGGTAATTTGGTAAGATTTTACCAAATTTTTTATGATTTTGGTGGTATTATATAAAGCAGATAGAAAACATATCCGATGCATCTGCGTGCAGGATATGGTACAATGGGTAAATGTGGAGTATGACATGTAAAGCATGATATATGCAGGATAAAGGATCAGAATAAAGAATGAGAGTAAAGCGACAGGAGGAAGGATCATGAGTAAGATCGTAAATATCACATCAAAAGAGGATAAAGATCAGAAGTTGCAGGACATTGCAAATTCACTGGAAGAGCTGAAGGATGTAATGGCTGAAGTGATAGAAGCCTATGAGGAAGAAAATGCGGACAGCCGGAAGATGGACACGCTGACAGAGGCACTGGATGCGCTTGAGGACGCTTATGAGGCCGTTAACGATGTGCTGCTGGAGGAAATCTGATCATGCAGTACAAGGTTCTGAAGATAGAAGAAGACATGGATTTCGGCTGTGAAGAGCGGCAGCCGGGTGAAGCACTTATGTCAGTAGTGCTGGTGGAAGATGAGAATGGAAATGAAACAAGTCTGCGACATGATGACGGACTTCTGTATGAAAGAGATATCAATGAGGGAGATCTTGTTACCATGGACGGGCAGCATCAGCTGTGGAAATTGTAAAACAGAAAGGGACGTACATCATTGGATTTTGTCATGACCGCACTGTTTGTGGTTATGTTCATTGATCAGTGGGAAGATGCACAAGATCATAAGCCGGCGCTGGTCGGAATTGTATGCTCTGTAATCTGCCTGGTGATCTTTGGAAGAGGGAAGTTTATCCTTCCGTCAATGGCATCGATCGTTTTATGCTTTCTGGGAATGAAGAAGCATGAGGAGAAGAGAAAAAAAGAACGTATACAGAAGTCAGGAGAATATCAGGCATGACAGTTGGGATATATATAGCCGGACAGGAGGGATAAGGAATGACTATGACAATAACACAGCAGATCATAACGGTTGTGGTAGTGGTCCTGGGGACTATGACAACGCGATTTTTGCCGTTTATCATATTCCCGGAAGTAAAGGAACCGCCGGCTGTGATCACCTATCTGGGAAAAGTGCTGCCCTGTGCAGTGATCGGATTGCTGGTGGTATTTTGTCTGAAGGATGTGCCGGAAAGTACGCATTACGGACTGCCAGAGCTGATCGCAATACTGTTCATTGTGGTATTACATAAATGGAAGAAGAGTACATTGCTCAGCATAGGAGGGGGAACGGTGTTTTATATGGTGCTGGTGCAGACCATATTTGGTTAGTCAGAAATATGCGAAAAACAGAAAATGAAAAGCTAAGGCAGGATACGATAACCGTATCCTGTTTTTTGATTGCTGCAGTAATTTATGAAAATGCTGTAGATCAGATAAGCAGGCGCAGGATTGTATGTAAAGGTGCAATAAGCCGTGAAAAGAAGCGAGCGGTCGTGAAAATGAGCACGTCCGCAAGGGACGCACAGATGTATTTCCTTGTTCCTGGAAAATACAGAGAAAATATGCTGGGATCAGAGGAATCTGTAATTGTAACAGAACAACGATACCCCTTACTTGTCTGTGAATCCGATTGCACAGGTCTAAAAGCCTCAGCGTAGCTGGAAGCAATAAATAGTGTGTGTGGAATGGTGTGTTATGAAAATAACAAAAATGAGTAACTTTTGCTCTCACAATGGAATAAAAAACGACAAGACACGATGCGGCTTTATGGCTGTAAATGCATGAGTTTCAAGAGTTTATACAGGGAACATGGAATACCATGAAATGTGAATAAATTAACACATAATTTTGAAAAATATACTCAAAATATAACCATACTATATTGACAAAATTAAAAATAAATGATAATCTGTGACCAGAACAAAACGAGAATGACTAAAATTTTTATGAAGTTAAGAATAAAAAGGTAAGCACGAAAGGAGTATCCTAAAATGGCTGAGATCAAAAAAATGGGTTACTGTGTAAACGGTGAGTGGAAAGAGTCAAAGGCAGAGAAATACATGGATGTTACAGATTCCAGTACAGGTGAGGTGATCGCGCAGGTTCCCTGCTGTACACCGGATGAGGTAGAAGAGGCGATCGCTTCCGCACAGGCTGCATTCCCGGAATGGTCCTCACTTTCTCTTGCAAAGAGACAGCAGTATATGTTCAGATGGAGAGATGTTCTTTATGCTCATAAGGAAGAGCTTTCCGTACTTTGTGCAAAAGAGCTCGGAAAGAACATCAAAGAGGCAAGCGGAGATGTTCAGAAAGCAATTGAGCCTACAGAAGAGGCATGTGCACTTCCGACAATGATCCAGGGCGATGCTGCAATGCAGGTAACTACAGGATATGATACAGCTACATATCGCAAACCACTTGGAGTAACTGCTGGTATTGTTCCGATGAACTTCCCGGCAATGATCCCATGGGGCTGGATGGTTCCACTTTCTATTGCATGTGGAAATACAGTAGTACTGAAAGCAAGCTCCCAGACACCACTTACAGCTATGAGGATCATGGAGCTCTTCTATACAGAGGGCGGATTCCCGAAGGGTGTTGTAAACCTTGTGACCTGCAGCCGTGTAGAGGCTGATATCCTTCTTACAGATGAGAGAGTAAAGGCTGTTACATTCGTAGGAACAACAGGTGTTGGTAAACAGGTATATTCCAAAGCAGCAGCTCATGGCAAACGAGTTCAGGCACAGTGTGAGGCAAAGAACCATGCACTTGTACTTGAGGACTGCAACCTTGAGGCTACTGTTAATGCGATCATCAACTCTACATACGGATGCGCAGGTATGAGATGTATGGCTCTTCCGGTTGTATGCGTACAGGATAGTATCGCAGACGAATTTGTTTCACTTCTTAAGAAAAAAGCAGAGGCTATGAAGCTTGGCTGTGCATATGATGAAGATACCGATCTCGGCCCGGTTGTAAATGCAGGCCATAAGGAGAAGATCTGCAACTGGATCCAGAAGGGTATCGATGAGGGTGCGGAGCTTGTACTTGACGGACGTAATGTAGTAGTTCCGGGATATGAGAACGGATTCTTCGTAGGACCGACAATTCTTGATCATGTAACACCGGAGATGACAGTTGGAAACCGTGAGATCTTCGGACCGGTAACCTGTATCAAACGAGTAAAGGATTACGAGGAAGGCATCGCAGTCATGAATGCCAATCCATTTGCAAATGGTTCCTGTATCTTTACACAGAGCGGATATTACAGCCGTAAATTCGCTATGGAGACAGATGGCGGTATGGTAGGAATCAATGTAGGTATCCCGGTTCCGACAGCATACTTCCCATTCTCCGGAAACAAGGATTCCTTTTTCGGTGATCTGCACGTTCTCGGAAAAGATGGCTATCGTTTCTTCACAAGAGCAAAAACAGTTACAACACACTGGTTCGATGAAGCTGCCGGAAAGAGAAAGGTCGGCACATGGGAAGGAAGTACTGAGGCTTAAGAAAGCTTCATAAATAAATTTATGACACTGTAAGGCAGATCGGGTAAGATCTGCTTTTCAGATAAAATCCTCTAATGAAATGAGCATATTCAAAAACGGTGCATCTGCTGGATTTCCGGCAGATGCACCGTTTTTTAGGGTCAATATCCGATTTAATCGATCGTCATAACACGGATACCGTGCTCCTGGCAGAAGCTGTCGTATTCTTCAGGAAGTGACTGGTCGGTTACGATGGCGTCCAGCTTTTCCATGGAAGAATAGGTCATAAGAGAGATCCGGCCGAATTTGGAATGGTCTGCAAGAAGGATCATGCTGTTGGCATTCTCTGCAATGGCTTTTTTGGTGATGTATTCCTCTGCGCTGGCATTGGTAAGTCCGCTCTTCATGGTTACACCTGTGCAGGCCATAAAAGCCATGGAAATGTTGTAGGTCTGCAGATAATCATTGATATCCGGTCCTGTGAAGGACAGGGTCTTGCGGTTCAGCTTTCCGGGAACGGAAATGATATCCAGATTCGGATAGGATGCTGCCTTGTTGAAGATAAGCAGGCTGTTGGTCAGGATAGTACAGTGCTTATCTGCAATAAAATCAACCAGGTTCAGGCAGGTTGTACCTGTATCGATATAGATGGTATCGTCTTCTGCCACAAGCTCTGCGGCACGGCGGCAGATTTCTTTCTTTTCGTCAGGAAAACGTCCGCCACGCTCTTCGTAAGACAGAAGGGGAAGAGTCTGTGGAGTTTCGAGTGCTGCGACACCGCCATATACTTTCATGATACTGCCACGTTTCAGAAGGATATCGACATCTCTTCTGATGGTGTTTTTGGATACGTTGAATTTCTCACATAATGTATCGAGAGAAGCGTTCTTATGCTCCAGCACATATTCTTCGATCATGTCCAGTCGCTGTGATTTCATAGAGGTCTACCTTCTTTCTATTGGTTAAGTCTTGGTTATATTTTATCATAAAAGAAGGTAGAGATAAAGTGCTTTTATAAGAACATACCAAAAATTATTTCCCTTCAAAAATATCTTGACGAAATTCTTATTTGAATGTAATATGAAAACGGTTTTCAAATTCAAATCTGCCATGTAAGGTGCAGTTGATAGAAGAGAGTAGGAAATATAATGGAAGAAAAAATGAAATACAGCACCAGGCAGCAGAAAATAATTCTGGAATGCCTGCAGGAATATGGAGATACATTTTATACCATAGATCAGTTTATGGAGCTCCTTCGTGGAAAAGAGATCCAGATCGGAAGGACAACGGTATACAGAGGACTGGAGCGGCTGCAGAAGGAGGGAGCGGTGCTGAAGGTTCCGTCTGTGGAGGGAGCGCCTGCCCAGTATCGTTTTATACGTGATGAGGAGCGGAAGAATTACGGTAAGCTTGTGTGTCTGGAATGTGGGCATACGATTCCTCTGCAGTGTGGATGTATCGATCATTTTGTGGGACATGTGCTGGATGAACACGGATTTGAGATCGATCAGAGCCGGACGATCTTTTATGGATATTGTGACAGCTGCAGGAGGCTTAAAAAATGAATGTTAACAGAGGGAAGATGACAGCGGCAGCAGTTCTGGCGGTGACGCTTCTTGTTGTGGGCGGTGTGACCGGATATGGTTTGCACAGGGCCGGAACGGTGGGACAGCCATTTGTGGAGGATGGCCGACTGAAGGTGATGGCCAGCTTTTATCCCATGTATGATTTTGCCCGGAAGGTAGGGGGCGACAGGATTCAGGTAAAGGATATGGTTCCGGCGGGAACGGAGCCTCATGACTGGGAGCCGGCGGCAACGGATATCCGGAATCTTGAGGATGCAGATGTATTTGTCTATAATGGTGCAGATCTGGAGCACTGGGCGGAGGATGTACTGGATACTCTGGAGAATCAGGATCTGGTTGTGTCTGAGGCATCGGATGGTGTGGAGCTTCTGGATGGAGGACATGATCATGCTCATGGTGATGAAGGAAAAGATCCTCATGTCTGGCTTGATCCTATGCGTGCAAAGCAGGAAATGAAGAATATCAGGGATGCTTTGGTAAAGGCTGATCCTGGGAACGGTGATTATTATGAAGCAAATTATGAGAAATATGCCGGTGAATTTGATGAGCTGGATCAGGAGTTCAGAGATGGTCTGAAAGGTACGAAGAGCCGGGATATCATAGTGGCGCATGAGGCTTTTGGATATCTGTGCAATGCCTATGATCTGAAGCAGCTGGCTATCGAAGGGCTGACACCGGATTCAGAGCCTGATCCTGCCAAGATGCAGGAAGTGATCGAGTATGCGAAAAAATACGACATCCATACCATATTTTTTGAGGAGCTGGCAAGTCCCAAGGTGGCGAAGACAGTGGCGAAGGAAGTGGATGCGGTGACTGCTGTGCTGAATCCGATCGAGGGATTAAGTGAGGAGGATATCGAGGCCGGAGAGGATTATTTTTCTGTGATGAGGAAGAATCTGGAGGCACTCAGGAAGGCATTGAACTGAAGGTGCAGGATAGCAGCTGTAACAAAAAAGGAGGAATTATGGGAATTTTGATAGAAAATCTTTCGTTTCACTATACAGGGACACCTGTGCTGGATCAGGTGAACCTGGAGGTGAAGGATGGCGATTATGCCATCCTTACCGGTGAAAACGGAAGTGGAAAAAGTACATTTCTGAAGCTTCTTCTGGGCGAACTGAAGGCGCAGGAGGGAAGTATCACTGTAAATGGAAAAGATATTTCTGCCACATTCGGAAAGGGAGATCTGGGATATGTTCCACAGAACAGTATCAGCAGAAACCAGAATTTTCCGGCGACTGTGGAAGAGATCATGATGACAGGCGTGTATTCCTCTTCCTGGAAGGCACGTTTCCGGGCAAAAAAAGAGATCCCGCGTTTGAAAGCCGCACTTGCGGAAATGGAAATGGAAGAGTTCTGGAAAAGAAGGATCGGAGATCTTTCCGGAGGACAGCAGCAGAGGGTTATGCTGGCACGTGCACTGGCAGGAAAACCGAAGATCTTGATCCTGGATGAGCCTACCACAGGAATGGATATGGTTTCTGTGAAAACACTTGCAGAAGTTCTGAGGAAGCGGAATGAGGAACAGGGGCTGACGATCCTTATGGTTACTCATGGAAATTCCGGTGAGTTTAAAGGAGCAAACCGGTTCTTTAAAGCGGAAGAGGGGAGGATCGACGAAGTATGAGTATTTTACAGTATGGATTTATGCAGAGGGCTTTTCTGGTGGGAATCCTTCTGGCTGTGATCACGCCCTGCATCGGGATCACCATTGTTCTGAAACGGATGTCCATGATCGGAGATGCGCTTTCCCATTCTTCACTGGCCGGTGTTGTGCTGGGACTGATACTTGGAGTGAATCCGGTAGCCGGTGCAGTAGTGATGTGCATCGTAGCTGCTCTTGGAATTGAGGCTATCCGCAAAAAAATCCCGCGTTATTCGGAGGTGGCGATCTCCATCGTCATGTCTGCCGGGATCGGACTGGCCGGTGTGCTGTCCGGCTTTGTGGAAAACGGTGCCAGTCTGAACAGCTTTTTGTTCGGAAGTATTGTGTCCATCAGTGAAGGAGAGCTGGCGCTGGTAGTTGTGATCAGTGTGCTGGTACTGGCAGCAGTGCTGTTTTTTTACAGGGAACTGTTTTATATCGGCTTTGATGAAAATGCGGCAAGGATCTCCGGTGTTTCCGTGCGGAATATTAATTTTCTTTTTACTATTCTGACGGCTCTGACAGTTTCCATTGCGTCCCGTACAGTAGGGACCCTGATCGTTTCCTCCATGCTGGTAGTTCCGGTGGCGTGTGGGATGCAGATGGCAAAAAGCTATAAGGGTACACTGATCTGTGCCATTATCGTGGCGGTATGTACCACCATTGCCGGACTGTTTCTTTCCTATTATGCCGGACTGAAACCAGGTGGAATGATCGTTCTTCTTGAGGTTGCGTGGTTTGTAGTTGTGATGACAGTGAAAAGTTTTAACAAATAAAACACATTTTTCCCACAAAGTAAACACAATTAACCCATATACTTTGAAGCATCAAAAGGAAACAGAGAAGAATTTTTTCCCAGGGAGGATTTAACCATGAACAATAACAGAAAATTAAAAATAAAGAAAATGATGAAAAAAGGTGCAACCATCAGCCTGTGTGCAGTACTTGCTGGCGGCATTGGAGTTGGTGCATATGAAGGTATAAATTATTTCTCCGGTGCACAGTCCGTACAGGCGGCAACCGACAGCTCCGAGAATCTGACTCTTATGAAGTCTGATAAAAAATCAAATAAAGACAGCGAAGATACAGAGGATACAAAATCCTCCGATACAAAGGGCAGTCTGGATGTATCAGATGTTGCTGAGAAGGCAATGCCTTCTGTAGTTGCCATCACAACCAAGTCCGTTCAGGAGGTTCAGGATTATTACAGCATGTTTGGTTCCCAGTATGCGCCGAGCCAGGAGCAGGAAGTTGAAGGAAGCGGTTCCGGTATTATCATCGGAAAAACAGATTCTGAGCTACTGATCGCCACAAACTATCATGTTGTGGATGGTGCCGATACCTTGTCAGTTGCCTTTGCAGATGGTAATGCTTATGAGGCTACGGTAAAGGGCTTTGATGAAAGCGAGGATCTTGCAGTTGTTTCTGTTGCAACGAAGGATGTTTCGGATGATACAATGGATGCAATTTCTGTTGCAAAGATCGGAAGCTCTGATGATCTGAAGATCGGTGAGCAGGTTGTTGCCATCGGTAATGCACTTGGCTATGGCCAGTCCGTTACTACTGGTATTGTCAGTGCTAAGAACCGTAAGACAGATGCATCAGGACAGATCGAGGGTGATTCTACAGATAACAGCAGCAGTATCAACAAAGGCGTGAACCTGATCCAGACAGATGCGGCTATCAATCCCGGTAACAGTGGCGGTGCGCTTCTGAATATGGATGGTGAGGTTGTTGGTATTAACTCTTCCAAGCTTGCTTCTACTGAGGTTGAAGGTATGGGGTATGCCATTGCAATTTCTGATGTTGCGGATTCTCTTGAGAACATGATGAATGCCAAGGCAAGAGATAAAGTGGATAATCATGGTATCCTTGGTATCATAGGCAGTACAGTAAGTACGGAGGCAGTACAGATTTATGGTATCCCGCAGGGTGTATTTGTTTCGAAGGTAACCGAGGGCGGCCCTGCCGATGATGCAGGTATTACCAAGAATATGGTCATTACAGAGTTTGATGGTAAAACGATCACCAGTATCGATCAGCTGGTTGAGCTGCTTCAGTATTATGAGCCGAAGGAAAAGATCGATGTGACGGTTGCAGTTCTGGATGGTAATGAATATAAGGAGAAGACACTCACTGTAAAACTTGGTAAAGATGACAGTTCCAGCAAGGATAGCAAGGACAGCTCTGAGGATAGCACGTCCCAGGATTCCCAGGATGCAGATATCCCAGATATCCAGGGAGGACAGGATGATTCCGATCAGGGGGATGCAGATGCATTTGCTGATGATGGAGAAGCCAGCCTGTTCAGAGATTTTGAGCAGAATGGCTTGTATGACTGATCAGTCCTAAATTATAGATGGAGAGCATTTTCGAGGTGAAGAACCGCAATCAGTTCATCCCCTCCATGAATCCGCAGGAAAGAAACCAGAAATACAGCGGATGGAAAAACGCAGTAGAAAAAGTTCTCGTATAATAAAACGGGAGCTTTAGGCAGCGGCAATTGCTTGACCCCATGTGTATGTCAGATTATAATAAAATAACAGGCATTTCCGGATGCATTCCAGATGTATCGGAAATGACGGAAAGCCGGTCTTTGCCAGTATCATGTGCAGAGGCCGGCAAAAGTTATATTCAGAGATAAACGATCATCCATTTGCAGTAGCTGTGCAGTGGCATCCGGAGATGATGTATGATTCTTCAGAACAGCTGAAGCTTCTCCGGGCATTTGCGGAGGCAGCAGGGAAGGAGACGGAAGCATGAATATTTGTATCTATGGAGCGTCCAGCGCAGAGCTGAAAAAGATCTATTATGAGAAAACGGAAGAGCTGGGACAGCTGATGGGGAAACGTGGCCACGGCCTTGTTTTCGGAGGTGGAAAAGAGGGGCTGATGGGGGCGGCAGCCCGGGGTGTTGACAGAGAAAAAGGTTATATCCTAGGTATCGCACCGAGATTTTTTGACCAGCCGGGAGTGTTGTATGAGCATTGTACAGAGTTCATTTTTACTGAAAATATGCGTGAGAGGAAGCACCTGCTGGAAAGCCGCTCGGATGCGACTATCGTGGTACCTGGGGGAATTGGTACTTATGAGGAGTTTTTTGAGATTCTGACATTGAAGAGTCTGGGACGGATCGACAGGCCGATCGTTCTTTATAATATTCAGGGATATTACGACAGCATGCAGGCACTCCTGGAATACACAGCAGGGGAAAAATTTATGTCCAGAGATGTTGTGGGTATGTGCCGGTTCATGAAAGACCCGGAGGAGATCCTGGATTATATTGAGAATTACCGGAATTATGGGGGAAGGCTATAAATAAAATACAGTACGGCTAATACAACAGCCCTGTATATAAGATCGTGCGAAGGGGATTTTTACAGGAGAAGATATATTTTATGAGGAAAATAATGTTAAATGGCCAGTGGGAGCTGGCAGAAGCAGGAAATGACAGATTATGTGAGGTACAGGTTCCGGGATCTGTGCTTTCCGGGCTCTATGGTGCCGGGAAGATCGAAGATCCTTTTTACCGGACAAATGAGGATGTGACAAGGGAACTGTTCCGGAAGGATTATGAATTCAGCAGAACATTTGTGGCTGCAGAGGATATCCTGAAAGAAGAAAAAATAATACTGGTCTGTGAGGGGCTGGATACTCTTGCAGATATTTATATCAATGGGCAAAAAGCCGGATCTGCAGATAACATGCATCGTACCTGGAAGCTGGATGTGAAAGAATTTCTTCATTCCGGGGAGAATCAGATCCGGATCGTATTCCGGTCGGTATTCAAGTATATCGAAGCTTATGAGTATGAAGATAATAAAGAGATCCACTATGTTCCCTGCGGTGGAATGAAAGGAAACCAGCTGATCCGGAAGGCTCATTGTATGTTTGGATGGGACTGGGGCCCCCAGACCATTGATGCCGGGATTTTTCGGGATATTTATCTGGAAGCATACAGTCATCCGAGAATTGAGGATGTGAAGATCATACAGGTGCATGGGGATAATGCTGTGGATGTGTGTACAACTGTGGCTGTAAGCGGAGATGCTGTGGATAAGTGTCAGGTGAGGGTGACGATCCAGGAGGATGCAGAGAGCGTCTGTGGACATAGAACAGGTGCTAACGACCGAAAAACGGAAGCCCATGTATGCAAAGTGGGGGAGACTGTATCAGCGAATAATAATCCAGCAGTGCTGACATCCTCGATCCACAACCCGAAGCTCTGGTGGCCAAACGGCTACGGCGATCAGCCGTTATATAAAGTTCAGGTGGAACTTCTGGACGAGTATGGCACAGTTCTGGAAACCATAACGAAGCGCATCGGTCTCCGTACCCTTACCATCAGCCAGGAAAAAGATCTCTGGGGAAAAGAGTTCGCGTTCTGTGTCAACGGCGTGAAAATTTTTGCCATGGGGGGAAATTATATTCCGGAGGATTGCATCTATTCCAGGATCACACCGGAGGTCCAGAAGTATATTCTGGAATCCTGCAAACGTGCCAATTTTAACTGTGTCCGTGTGTGGGGCGGCGGTTATTATCCTTCGGATCATTTCTATGATCTTTGTGATGAGATGGGACTGATCGTATGGCAGGATCTGATGTTCGCATGTAATGTTTATGATCTTACAGAAGAATTTGAAGATAATATCACGAAGGAGATCACGGAAAATGTAAAACGTCTCCGTCATCATGCATCCCTTGGCCTGTGGTGCGGAAACAATGAGATGGAGTCTGCCTGGGATCACTGGCCGGAGGTACAGAGTGAGTCGAAATATCTCCGTGCGGACTACATAAAAATGTTTGAGTACATAGTTCCGAAAGCAGTGAGGGCGGCAGACAGCGAGACCTTTTTCTGGCAGTCTTCCCCAAGCTCCGGAGGCTGCTTTGATGATCCGGACGATGAGAACAGAGGAGACTGTCACTACTGGGATGTATGGCATGGTCAGAAGCCTTTTACAGATTATCAGAAGCATTATTTTCGTTTTTGCTCGGAGTTTGGCTTCCAGTCTTTTCCGTGCCTGAAAACTGTGGAGAGCTTTACGGAAGAGAAAGACAGGAATATTTTTTCCAGGGTGATGGAGAACCACCAGAAAAATCCTGCAGCTAACGGAAAGATCCTGTATTATCTTTCCGAGAATTTCCGTTATCCGGAGAATTTCCGCAAGCTTCTCTATGTGAGCCAGATCCTTCAGGGAATGGCCATGAAGTATGGAGTAGACCACTGGAGACGTCACAGAGGCCGCTGTATGGGTACCCTTTACTGGCAGATCAATGACAACTGGCCGGTGGCATCCTGGGCAAGTATCGACTACTTTGGCCGTTGGAAGGCACTTCATTATATGGCAAAAAAATTCTATGGGCCACAGGCGGTGAGTATGTGCATGGATGGGGATATCATGCAGGTGTATCTGGCAAATGAAAGTATGGACGCACAGTCATATCAGGTTGCCTTTTATGTGAAAAATGTGGAATGCGAGATTCTTGAGAAGCTTACCGGAACGGGCACTGTGGGTGTGCAGGAGTCCGCTCCGATCCTGGCGGTGGATGTTTCCGGATGGGAAGACAAGAAGTATGAGATCTTTCTTGAGGCGGAAGTGACACTTGCTGACGGAGGTGTGCTCTGTGATGTGGAGACCCTTGTTCCGTATAAATATCTGGAGCTGGATAAACCGGAGATCACTGCCGAGGTGGAGGAGCAAGGTGATGCATTTGTGATCCATTTAAAAAGCAGCTGCTTCAGCCCGTTTACAGCTATTGGATTTACTGATGCGGATGTTACTCTGGAGGATAATTTTTTCCATATGACAGATGGAGAGGAAATGTGTGTCCGGCTTGATAAGAAAGATATCCGAAATGGAGAGATTCTGGATGCAGCGGATCTGACCCAGCAGATGGAGATCCTGACGCTGGCATAGAAAGCTTTTAAATAAAAAAGACGCGGCCTTTTATCGGAGGATAAAAAGGTTCGCGTCTTTTTTTATATGATATTAGGGGATCATCATGGGTTTGCGTGTGTTTACATTTGATTACGATATTTGGGATCAGAATTCGTAATTTTTATGTCTTTTGAAGAAATCCTTAGTTTCCTTTACAACCACACCGCTCAGGGCAAGAAGAGCGATCAGGTTCGGGAATGCCATCAGGGCATTGAAGATATCTGCGATGTTCCATACAGCTGCTACAGTCATATATGGTCCGATGAATACGCAGATGATGTACAGCCAGCGGTATGTTGTAACTGCGGCTTTGTTTCTGTTGAACAGGTATTCCAGACATCTTTCACCGTAGTAATCCCATCCAAGGATCGTTGTGAATGCGAAGAATACCAGGCACAGCATCAGTGAGAAGGATGCTACAAACGGCGGGAAAGGAAGACCTTTCTGGAAAGCAGCTGTTGTGATGGCAACACCCTCAAGACCTGTGTTCCATGTCTCTGTGATGACGATGGAAAGACCTGTCATGGTACAGATAACGATAGTATCAATGAATGTACCTGTCATGGATACAAGACCCTGACGTACCGGCTCCTTTGTCTGAGCTGCAGCGGCTGCGATCGGGGCACTACCAAGACCGGACTCATTGGAGAAGATACCGCGGGCGATACCCTTCTGCATAGCTACGACCATGGTTCCCATTGCGCCACCTGCAAGTGCGCTTCCTGTGAAAGCAGATTTTACGATAGTTACGATCGCTGCAGGTACTGCAGTGATGTTTGTGATCACGATGATCAGTGCCAGTGCAACATAGAGAACTGCCATAAACGGTACAACGACCTGGGATACCTTTGCGATTCTCTGGATTCCGCCGAGAACGACAAGTCCTACACATACGGTAAGTATCAGACATGCAACTACAGTTGCCCAGGAATATGTATTTCCGAAAAGTGCTACTGTGTGTGCTTTATCCGGGTCAAAGAAATTGGTAACTGCAGATGAGATACCGTTTACCTGTGTAAAGGTTCCGATACCGAAAAGTCCCACACCTGCTCCGAAAAATGCGAAGATCTTGGCAAGCCATCTCCACTGTTTTCCCATACCGTTTTCGATGTAGTAGAAAGGTCCGCCGAGAACGTGGCCTTCTTTGTCAATGGTACGGTACTTGATCGCCAGAAGTCCTTCTGCGTATTTGGTTGCCATTCCGAAGAATGCGGCTACGATCATCCAGAAAAGTGCTCCTGGTCCGCCGGCTGCGATAGCAGTTGCGACACCTACGATATTTCCGGTTCCGATGGTTGCTGAAAGCGCAGTACACAGAGCTCCGAAGCTTGTGACCTCACCATCGCCGCCTTCTTCATTTTTTACCATGAATTTCAGTGCCTTTCCGAGGTGCCTTACCTGTAAAAGACCTAACCGAGTGGTTAACAGAATTCCTGTGAACAGGATCAGAATGATCAGCGGAAGTCCCCAAACGACTCCGTCAAACCATGTGATAAAGTTGTTGATTTGTGTAAACATTACTCTTTCCTCCATCCTTTTGCCTGAGAGATTTACAGCATTTTGTGTGCTGCGTACACCTTCGGCGCTCTTCCCTTTTGATTTGAAGAGACTCTCCTGAGTTTTTTTATTTTTGAATGATGCCAGGATCCTTTTTTTTGTGTACGGTGGTGGCGGTCATTCGTTCTGTGTAGAAAAACACTGTAACACAGAGTATCACATGAATTGATGGATTTCAATGGTTTTTTAAAAAAAATTGCATTTATTAGAAAAATTAATCGGCATATAATTGGGAGTTTTGGGGATTTACTTTTCTATCAGCGGATGTTCTTTGTAATACATGCGGGTGAAATGCAGAAATGTCAGCATATCGCCGCTGATATATTTGCTTTTTTTCCATACCATGCCGATTTT
The DNA here is from genome assembly GCF_024460535.1 of Blautia sp. MSK.18.38. NCBI lineage: Bacteria > Bacillati > Bacillota > Clostridia > Lachnospirales > Lachnospiraceae > Blautia > Blautia sp. MSK.18.38. The sequence continues at coordinate 30,410 of NZ_JANFYP010000027.1, forward strand.
TATGCGGACAGGTGGATTGAGCGGGATACCGGTAACATTGGAAGTGGAAAAGTTATCGGTCATGCTGGAGTAGAGAAAGCAGCCATATTTTCCGGTTTTTACAAATTGTAGGGTGGTGTAGATCTGGCTGCTCCGCATAACGATATTGGGTGTGTGGCCATCCATCTCAAAACGCATTTTCAGGATCTGATTCTGGACGGAGTCAGCATTGAAAAAGATCAGCTGCTCTTTCGCCATATCTTTTGTTGTGACTGATTTTTTTTCTGCCAGCCTGTGGTCGTTGCTCACACAGAAAACCACCTGGTCGTTGGCCAGGACGGTGTTATGAAATTTATCTATATTATACTGTTCCATATTGACCAAAGCTACATCCAGGGTGTCATCCTGTACCAGATTGCAGGCACGGACAGATCCGTATTCTTCCAGTACTACGGCAATTTCCGGGTGCTTTTCGTGAAACGCCGTAAGCAGCTCCGGAAAAAATACGGTACTCAGCATGGGAGGGATCCCGATGCGAAGAGGCGGTTTTATCCTGGACATGCTGGAGTAATCGGCCTGAAGCTCATTACAATATTGAAGGATATAGGTAGCTTTTTTGTAGAAGGACTCTCCCTCCTGGGTCAGACTCAGCTGATTTCCTTTTCTGGAAAAAAGACTGATCCCGAATTCAATCTCCAGATCGCGGATAGCCATGGAAATGGTGGGCTGGGTCACATATAATTCTTCGGCTGCCTTTGTGATGCTGTGGCAGCGGCTGGCTGTGCAGAAATAGCGTAGTTGATTCAGTGTCATGATAAACCTTCTCTCGATGTATTGTCAGATTAAATTTTTTAGTAAAGTTTTTCATTTCCGTCCGGAAATGATGTGACAGAGTATTTGGGTGTCTACATAAAAATAGCATAGAAATATAATATTTGCCAGATTCATTTGTTAAGATGCTGCTTTTGTGTTAGTAGTACACAAAAATTATCATTAAAAACTGATACTATAAATATTTTTTATGCGGATATATGTTTCATTAATTTGTTTTTTTGTATGTACACAAGCTATAATAAAATCATCAAAAGAAACGTGTACGGCCTATACTTTTCAGGAAAAAACCAAATGGAAGGAGAGTACAGAAATGTCTCAGACAACTATAACATTGCTGTTTCTTGTGTTCACCATTATTAGTTTCATCCTTGAAAAAATTCCTCTTGGACTGACTGCTTCAATCTGTGCCATCGGTCTGACACTCACAGGAGTTGTGGATGCAACAACAACATTTTCACAGTATGTAAACAGTAACGTAATCCTTTGCGTTGGCATGTTTGTAGTGGGCCAGGCATTGTTCGAAACAGGAATGGCAAATAAGATCGGAGGACTGGTCACGAAATTTGCCAGAACAGAAAAAACACTGATCATTGCGATTATGGTGATCGTAGGTGTAATGTCTGGATTCTTATCCAATACAGGTACTGCAGCAGTGCTGATTCCGGTAGTTTGTGGAATCGCCGATGAGTCCGGTTATTCCAGAAGCCGTCTTCTGATGCCGCTGGTATTTGCCGCAGCACTTGGCGGAAACCTTTCTATTATCGGTGCACCCGGAAACCTGATGGGTGTGAATGCACTTCAGGAGATGGGGCTTTCCACAAGCTTCTTTATGTATGCGCCGGTTGGAGTTCCGATGCTTCTGATCGGAATCCTTTACTTTGTCCTTATCGGATATAAATTCCTTCCGGATGGAAAGAATGCATCCGGTGCAGCTCTTGAAGATCAGCAGGATTTCAGCCATGTACCGAAGTGGAAACAGACTGTTTCCCTGGTAGTACTGATCCTTGTGATCCTTGCAATGATCTTTGAGAAAGAGATCGGCATCAGCATTGAGGTTTCCGCATGTATCGGAGCGATCCTCCTGGTTCTGACAGGAGTTATTTCCGAGAAAGACGCACTGAAGTCCATTGACCTGAAGGTTGTATTTCTTTTCGGCGGTTCTCTGACACTTGCAAAAGCATTGGATACAACCGGAGCCGGAGAACTGATCGCAGATAAGATCGTAGGACTTCTTGGAGCAGATCCGAGTCCGATCCTTCTTCTTCTGGTGATTTTTATTGTAACCTGTGTGCTGACAAACTTTATGTCAAATACAGCAACCACAGCACTGATGATTCCAATTGCGGTATCTCTTGCAAACAACCTCGGAGCAGATCCGAGAGCCGTTGTTATCGCAACTGTTATCGCAGGTTCCTGTGCATATGCAACACCGATCGGTATGCCGGCAAACACCATGGTAGTCGGTCTTGGAGGATACAAATTCAAGGACTATGTGAAATCCGGTCTGCCGCTGATCCTGGTATCCTTTGTGATCTGTATGATTCTGTTGCCGATCCTGTTTCCGTTCTATCCGTAAGGAGAGAAACTTTTGAGTTACTGTTCACTTTGTGACAGCAACACTTTTAATTAAGTTCATTCCCTTCTGCACTGACCATACAGTGAAGGAGAAATGATAAATAAGCCAAAAAAGCCATCTTAACCATTAATCAGCCAAAATTAATGATGAAACAACCAACAAAAACCTATGTAACTAAAAAACATTAAACCATCGAACCATATCAGGAGGTAAATCATGACTAAGGAAAATGGAGTTAAAGTATTAACAGACATGGTAGCAGATTTTGTTGCCCATATTGGAAAAAAATTACCGGATGACGTAGTTAATAAACTTGAAGAGCTTGGTTCACAGGAAACAGCTGCACTTCCAAAGGTTCTTTATGAAACAATGACAAAGAACCAGGGACTTGCTGTAGAGCTGAACCGCCCAAGCTGTCAGGATACAGGAGTTCTTCAGTTCTGGCTGAAATGCGGAACAAATTTCCCGTATATCAATGAGCTGGAAGCACTTCTGAAAGATGCCGTTGTCCAGGCTACTTTTGCAGCACCGTTAAGACATAACTCAGTTCAGACTTTTGATGAGTACAATACAAAGAAAAATGTTGGTAAAGGAACCCCGACTGTATGGTGGGATATTGTTCCTAACAGCGATAAATGTGAGATCTACGCATACATGGCAGGCGGCGGATGTACCCTTCCGGGAAAAGCAATGGTTCTGATGCCGGGGGCAGGATATGAAGGTATTACAGATTTCGTTCTTGATCAGATGACAACCTACGGACTGAATGCGTGTCCTCCACTTCTTGTTGGTGTTGGTGTAGGAACATCTGTAGAGACAGCTGCTCTGAACTCCAAGAAAGCGCTGATGCGTCCGATCGGTTCTCACAACGATAACGCAAACGCAGCAAAAATGGAGAAGCTTCTCGAGGATGGTATCAATGCCATCGGCCTTGGACCGCAGGGTATGGGCGGAAAGTATTCTGTAATGGGTGTTAACATTGAGAATACTGCACGACATCCATCTACCATCGGTGTTGCAGTAAATGTTGGATGCTGGTCCCACCGTCGTGGACATCTGGTTGTAAATCCGGATCTTACAGTAACCTGTGATACTCATTCCACATGGAAATTTAATGCATAATATAAACGGAGGGAAAAATCATGATCGAAATCAGAGGAGATAAAAAAGTTCTTATTACACCTGTAAGCGCAGAAGACCTGGCTGATATCAAAATCGGTGATATTGTATGGCTGGACGGAGATCTGATGACCTGTCGTGACGTTGCTCACCGTCGTCTGGTTGAGTATGGAAGAGAGCTTCCTTATGATATCCGCAACAAAGCTATTTTCCATGCCGGCCCGATCGTTCGCAAGATCGAGGGTACAGAGGATGATTATGAAATGGTTTCTGTAGGACCGACAACCTCTATGCGTATGGAGAAATTCGAGTATGAGTTTACCAAGCTTACTGGTGTCAGAGTGATCGTTGGTAAAGGTGGTATGGGCCCGAATACGGAGCGTGCCTGCAAAGAGTTCGGTGCGATCCACTGTGTTTTCCCGGCCGGCTGTGCAGTTGTAGCTGCTACAGAGGTTGAGAAGATTGCTGAGCATCACTGGGATGAGCTTGGAATGCCTGAGACTTTATGGTGCAACAAGGTTAAAGAATTTGGGCCGCTGATCGTATCTATCGATGCACAGGGACGTAACCTGTTTGAGGAGAACAAGGTTGTATTTAATGAGCGTAAAGAGGCTGCCAAGCAGGCAATTTATCCTGAGGTTAAGTTCATTAAATAATATTGGATATTGGAAAAATTTTTCGGGATATCTGAAATAACGAGGCTCTGCCATGAGAGCTTCGGGATTGACTGGTGATTGTGAAATTGAATTAACAGCGTGATATGAAAAAGAGAGATGTCCGGCAGATCATATAATGTGGTCTGCAGGATGTCTTTTTTTGTTGCTTTTTGTTGTTTCTTGGGGCTTTTGTGTTTTACAGGGGTGAGGGGGTGTGATAGAATATAAGCGTTGCAGCAGGCTGGTTATTAAGGTATTATCTGGTATGGATCTTGCGCAGTGAAGGTGGATCGTGGATATCTGCCTGACAATATTTTCAGAGAGGATGAGGTAGAAGGTTTATGGGGGATTTTTTGAAGAACATTAACTGGAAGCATGTTCTGATCATGTGTATCGGAAATGTTTTTGCAGGTATGGGGATTGGAATTTTCAAGCTTGCCGGGCTTGGAACGGATCCGTTCAGTGGAATGAATATGGCGGTTGCGGATATGATTGGTATGGCGTATGGTAATTTCCAGCTGATTGTAAATATTGTGCTGCTGATCATTGAGATTGCTTTTGGCAGAAGGTTCCTGGGGATCGGTACGGTTGTGAATGCGGTTTGTCTGGCTTATATTACTACTTTCTTTTATAATATTTATACTGGTGTTTTTGGATTGGAGCTTGTGGCGCTGCCGGTACGTTTGGTGGCACTGTGTGTGGGTGTTGTGATCTGCTGTCTGGGACTGTCGATGTATCAGATGCCGGATGAGGGGGTTGCGCCTTATGATAGTCTTTCGCTGATCATGACAGAGAGATGGCCGAAGATTCCTTATTTCTGGCACAGGATGTCTAATGATGTGCTTTGTGCGCTGATCTGTTATCTGACTGGTGGTGTTGTGGGTATTGGTACACTGGTGACGGCTTTTGGGCTGGGACCGGTGATCCATTTCTTTAATAGGGTTTTTACCGGGAAGCTGCTTGCCTGGGTTGATGGTGAGTGAGTTTGTAGTTGTATGGGTTGAGCTGAACTGGCTGCGGGATGTGGCTGGTTCGGCTTTTTTTGGTGAAAAGGGACGCCCGTGAGGCGTGTGCTGCCTGCCGCCGGGGCTTCGTCGTGGGCTGGCTTCTAGGCTGCCGGGAATCTGCTAAAAGCGTTTTACAAAAGTTCGAACTCGCGTCTTGCAGCCGCTCAGACAGCGGACTTTTGTAAAACAACGCAGATTTCCGCCAGCCAAGAATCAGCTCCCCTCCTGCAGAGTCCGGCGACAGGCAGCACACGCCTCACGGGCTGGCTTTTCAGGGCGGTAGGGTAGTGTGGCTGCTCGGGAGTTGGATGAGCTATCAGTGCTACGCTGTGTTAAAATATAAACAATGTTAATATAATACAGTTACATTATTCATTTTATAACTATTTGTAAATGTGTTATGCTATCTTCTGATGAGAGATATATACTGAACACAGTCGTATGAAATAAGAGTGTTCATGAATAGCTGGCTGTCCGGGTTGCCGGGGCTTATGTGATGAAGGAGAGGATATTATTATGGAATTTAATCATGGCGTTTTGTTTTCAGATACATATCAGAAGAAGCTGAAGTCTCAGTTTTATTATGCAGATAAGGATCCACAGTATGGCGCGAGACTTTTCTTTGAGAACTCCGGTGGTTCTCTGAGACTTAAGAAGGCTGTTGAGGCTAAGGCTGCGATTGAGGAATTTCCGGATTGTCCGGAGCGTGCCCGCGGCAGGGGCTTTGATCTGGCGGATTATGTGAAGAATGGTACGCAGGAGATCCTTGAGGTTATTTTTGGTGCAAAGAGTGGTGCACTTATCACTGAGCTGACTGCTTCTCAGACCATGTTCCATGCGGTTGGTACGATCATGGAAGGTGTTGACTGGGGTAAGAACGCAGTTACTTCTGCTCTGGAGCATCCGTCTGCTCATGATGCGGTTGAGTATTACTGTAAAAAGACCGGCAGAGAGTTTCGTGAGGTTCCGGCTAATAAGGTGACTGGTGGCCTTGATCCGGATGAGATCATGAAGTATGTAGATAAGGATACGGTTCTTCTCAGTATTATGGCTGCTTCCAATATTTCCGGTAATATCATGGATATCAAGGAGATCGCACGTCGTGCAAAAGAGATCAATCCGGATATCTACATTGTAAGTGATGCAGTTCAGCATGCTCCTCATGCAGTGATCGATGTTGAGGACTGGGATGTGGATGTCTGCAACTTTGCACCGTATAAGTTCTTTGGTGTACGTGGCTGCGGTTATGCTTATGTTTCTGACCGTGTTGCTGTGATGCCGCATATCAAGCTGACCTGCAAGGATGATAATGTATGGGCTCTTGGTACTCCAGCTCCGGCTAACTTTGCGGCTATGATGGCGGTTATTGATTATGTTTGCAGTATCGGTAAGCATTTCCTGGGTGATTCCGCACAGAAATATAATAAGCGTGAGCTTTTTGTTGAGGGTATGAATCACATTCATCTTCAGGAGAGAGCGCTTCTGTACCGTATGCTGGAAGGTACCGATAAGGTTCCGGGGCTTCGTCATATTCCGGGGGTTCAGGTTTATGTGGATATGGAGGATCTTACTTATAAGGATCTGATCGTTGCCATGGGTATCGAGGGTATTGAATTTGCAGAGTGTGCAAGAAGATATCTTGAGCATGGAGTTACTCTGTTCGAGCGTGTAAAGAGCAGCCCGTATTCCAAACGTATTGTTGAGACTCTTGGTCTTGAGGGTGCACTTCGTGTTTCTCCGCTCCATTGCCATGGAACAGATGATATCGATAAATTCCTGAAGATCACTAAGGACATTGCTGAAGGTAAATAAAACAGTTTTTGTAAAAAATGAAACAGGAACCGCCCTTTTCTCATGTTTTGGCATGGAAGAAAAGGGCGGTTTTTTATGGAACTTCTCAAACCGGAAGGCGCAGAGGTGCTTGCAGAATATGAACATTATAACTGGAAAGGATATGCTGCAATAACCAGAAACCAGTATGGAAAAGGTATGGCATACTATCTGGGATGCATGACAGATAATGCCACACTTCAGAATGTGATAAAAGCTGCTCTTGGCGATGCAGGGGTAAAGTTATCCGGTTACGGATATCCGGTGATCGTTCGTGAAGGAACGAATGATCTTGGAAAAACTGTCTGGTATTTTCTGAATTATTCTGCAAAGGAGCAGTCTGTTGCGTATAAATACAGTGATGGAGAAGACGTACTTACCGGTGAGACGATCAAAGCGGAGTCACAGCTGATCATTCCTGCGTGGGATGTATGGATCGTTGAAGTCTGAGAGACTTTTCTTTACCTTGACATCTTCCGTGAGAGTATGCACAATAAGAGTATCATAAACTTGTCGTACAGAAATAAATTATGAAACAAGGGGTGACAAACATGCAGAACATTCTCATTGTAGTAGACATGCAAAATGATTTCATCGACGGTGCACTTGGCACGAAGGAGGCAGCTGCCATTGTTCCGAAGGTTGAGGAGAAGATCCGGAATTTTGAAGGAAAGGTATTTTTCACAAGGGATACCCATGAAACGTATTATTTGGAGACACAGGAAGGGAAAAACCTTCCGGTTCCTCACTGTATCCGGGGCACAGATGGATGGCAGATCCGGGAAGAGCTGGACGCCTTAAGGAAAACAGAACCCATTGATAAAGAAACCTTCGGCTCCACCGATCTGGCGGGAGAACTGGTTGCACTCAATGAGGATGAAGAAATCGGAAGCATTACTCTTGTGGGACTTTGCACAGATATCTGTGTGATCTCCAATGCCCTTCTGATCAAGGCATCCCTTCCGGAAGTGCCGATCTGTGTTGATGCCACATGCTGCGCAGGTGTAACACCGGAGAGTCATGAGAATGCACTGAAAGCCATGGAGGCGTGCCAGATCAGGATCATCCGGTAAGAAGGATGAAACCGCAGGAAAGGAGAACACTATGAAAAAGAAGCTTCTGAAAAAATTAATGGTCCTTGCGCTGTCTGCAGTAACTGCTTTCAGTGCGGTACCGGTGGCAACGGTAACAGCAGCAGGTAATCCTTATCCTACAACACAGGATGTGGATCGAGATGGCTTATACGAGATCCCCTGCACACGCTTTGCATGGCAGTGCGTGTATGACAGACAGGGAATCGCATTGCCTTCGTGGGGAAATGCGGTAAGCTGGTGGCAAAATGCTATCAATCAGGGCTATGCAGTAGGAAATGAGCCTGTTCCCGGTTCTATTGCTGTATGGAGCGGAGATTATTACGGACATGCTGCTTATGTAACAGCTAATCTTGGAAACAACAGATTTACGGTAGATGAGGGAGGAAGAACGGACAAAGATCAGACATCCTCTCATGGAGTTGCATATGGATATACACTGACCAATGCAGTCGGAGGAAGGCGCCCTTATGATTCTAACAAGGTGCTGCTTGGCTTTATCTATCCGGGCGTTCGTGTACCGGGCAAGCCATATGTGAGCGTGAATCCGGGAAAAGCGAATCAGACCACAACGTTTTCCTGGAATGCAACAAGCTATGCCAGATATTATGATGTATATGTGTATAAAGCAGGAGAATCCAATCCGACGCAATTTCAGTATGGAGTGAATGGAACAAGCTGGTCCTGCACATTGCCGGCGGGGAATTACAGGGTAGCGGTGGCATCTGTGAATCATGCACAGTATGCATATACATTTTCGGATTCTGTGAATTTCACTGTCCAGGCAGCTCCGGTCACACATACACATAACTATCAGAGAGTAACAGTAAAGGCAACCACCACTGCCAACGGATATACACAGGAGCAGTGCAGCTGCGGAAGTATACAGAATAAACAGATCATCTATTATCCGAAAAAAATACAGCTTTCCAGAACAAGCTATACTTATAATGGAAAAGTAAAAAAGCCAACGGTAAAGGTTACAGACAGCAACAACAGGGTGATCAGTGCAGACAACTATACAGTTACCTATTCTGCCGGAAGAAAATATGTTGGAACTTATCGGGTAACAGTTCGGTTTAAAGGCAATTACTCGGGAACCGTTATAAAAACCTTTAAGATCACCGGAAAAGCTCATAAACACAGCTACAAAAAACAGGTGAAGAAAGCAACTACATCCAGGAACGGATATGTGCAGTATCTTTGCTCCTGCGGTGCAGTGACCGGAAAGAAAACCATCTATTATCCGAAGACAATAAAGCTTTCTGCCACAAGCTATACATATGACGGAAAAGTAAAAACACCGAAGGTAAAAGTAACCGGTGCGAATAAAAAAACCATCAGTTCCGGCAATTATAAGGTGTCATATTCCCGTGGAAGAAAAAATGTTGGTACTTATAAGGTAACGGTGAAGTTTAAGGGGAATTACAGCGGAACCGTAACAAAGACCTTTAAGATCAAGGCGAAACCTAAAAACTGGGTTTATGTGGATACGCTTCCAAAGAATATCACTTCCGATAAATATACGATCCAGTATAAACACACCTATCAGAAAACAACCTCCAGCTATGTCAACGATGGTGGTGTTTATGAGTCTGTAAGACCACTGGAGACATCTGCTTCCAGACAGCTGGTGGGCTATTATTACTATCATTTCTGTGGACCGAATACCGGACAGAATGTAAACTTTGCGCAGACGGGCTCTTATGTACATTTTGACAGTGTGGTAGCCAGTCAGGTAACCGTAGCTGCTTCCGGCGCAGATGGAGATGACCCGAGCATTACCTATTATCTGCTGAACTGGAACGGGAACGGCAACCGGGTGTGGTGCTCCAGCGGAACTACCTGTAACGGCGCCTACGGAAGCCACGGAGCCAGAGGCCAGGCCTGGTACCGTATGAACCAGTACCAGAACAAAAAAATCCAGACTCAGACCACAACCTCCGAAAGTGATTGGACAACCGGTAAAGACAGCACAGCAGTAAAAACCGTTTACCGTTATAAAGCAAAATAGATCATAGATCAGTCATAAATCAGAAACTCCCTCATGTATCAGAAAAAACTGATATGTGAGGGAGTTTTTTTGCTTAAAAAACGGCTTATTTATTTAGATTATAGTTGGTAAATTTCACAGAGCACAATACTCTGTTTCTATAAAAATACCATAAATTTTTCGGAAATTCAAGGTGCAAGTTCCTGAAAACCGGCTTTTTTATCGTGGTTTTTCGCCATATTTTACGGATAATATAGGGCGCAAATATTGTGGTGTCCGAAAAAGGACACTATTCGCCGTCAGTGTCATCGTCAGAGGATAAAAGACCGGCGGATAAAAACTCTTATTTGTGAACAGACTATAAGATTCGGCATAGCAGGAGGAAAGATCAATGAGCAGAAAAGGAGAAAACATTTACAAAAGAAAAGATGGACGATGGGAAGCCAGATATATCAAGGAGCATCGGATAAACGGAAGGATACACTATGGCTATTGTTACGGAAAAACATATCATGAAGCCAGAGATAAGGTCAATCAGGCACGCTATGCGCTGATGAATGCTCAGCTTCTGCCCGTGAGAGGAAAACGGAATCGCTTTGCAGATTACTGTAATGAATGGCTGTATCTGAAACGAAGCAGCGTGAAACCATCCACTTTTGTAAAATATACAACGATCCTGGAAAAATATATCAAGCCTGATCTCGGGCAGTATTTTTCCGAGGCTGTTTCAGAAATACTTGTAGAACAATTCAGCTACAGGCTTATCCATGAAAGAGGATTGTCACCAAAAACAGTGCGGGATATCCTTTCCGTGCTGCATTCCATTCTGAATTATACAACAAAGCAGAATCCACTGGCAAAACCGGTGGATATCGTATACCCCAGGCAGGATCGAAAAGAAATGCGTGTGCTGACCTGTGAAGAACAGAAAAGGTTTACGGAATATCTTTTACAGGACATGGATCCGTGTAAATTTGGGGTTTTGCTGGCATTGTTGACAGGATTGCGGATCGGAGAAGTATGTGCTTTGAAATGGGAAGATATTTCTCTGGAAAACAAAGTCATCTTTGTACGTCATACCATGCAGCGCCTGAAAAATCTCAATCCTGCAAGTGAAGAAAGGACCCGGATCATAACCGGGGTTCCTAAAAGTGGAAGGTCGGTAAGGATGATTCCCATGAACCAGGATATTGAAAAGCTCTGTAACAAATGGAGAGCAGATGATCTGGAAGCATATGTTCTGACCGGAAAAGCAGGGTATTTCCTGGAACCCAGAACCCTGCAGTATCGCATGAGGCAATATACGAAAGATTGTAACCTGAAAAATGTTCATTTCCATACTTTGCGGCATAGTTTTGCGACACGGTGTGTGGAGGCCGGATTTGAGATCCGCAGTCTTTCGGAGATCCTGGGGCACTCCAGCACACGGATCACACTGGAATGTTATGTACATTCATCTATGAACCTGAAGCGTAAAAATATGGAAAAACTGAAGATCGCAGATACCGTGGAAAAAGAATTTCCGGGAGCCTGAGTTTTTTAATAAACCGTCAAAAACCGCCGTCAGAGAAGAAAGAACCGTTGAATTTACACGGATCGCAGGGAATCTTTCACAGAGTATTGTGCTCTGCGAAAGAGCAGAAATACCGGCATGGACATGTAATGAGCAGTGCCTGTTTTTGACTGCCATAGCATACAAGAAGGAGGTTTGAAGTATGATACATAATCATTCATCTGGAAAACACCGTCTGTGGAGGAAGATCCTCGCAGTCTGTATTGCGTTCGCAATGATCTGCAGTGTTTCCATCTCAGCATTTGCGGTAGAGGCTAGCAGTGAAACAGCCAATGAAAATACTGAAACAGTACAGTCCGGATCCGCAGAGGAAGCAGAAGAGCTGACAGCCGCAGAAGCGGAAAATGATCAGTCGGTGGATGGATCGCAACTAGAAGAACCTGTGGTGACAACCGGAGATGAAAATACAGAGGAACCGACAGATGTTATAGAAGCTCCATCTGATGATCCGGAGCAGCCGGAAGAGCCATCCGTAGAGCCTGGCGAAGATAACGAACAGCCCGCAGATCCAACCGTGACAGAACAGCCGGAGGAGCCGACAGTCACCGAACAGCCCGAAGAACCAGCTGCAACACCGGCGGAAGATGCAGATGCATCAGCAGACGAGGTCCAGGATGTGGAGATGGAAGTGCAGTCGGCTAAATGGCTATGGCCAACAACGGCACCAAAACCAACAACAGTACCAACGGAAACGAAAGCAGCAATTTATTATTTGTCTTCACCGGATGGCGTGCCGGGAAGTAATGATACAGATTATTGGAGTCCGGAATCCGATCAGAGTAAGCTATTGGGAGAAATCGATGTAACTAATGCAACCTGGAAAAATAATAAAAATGTTGTAAGTAATGTGAGTAATTATATTACTAAATGGCCAGATGGGACAACGAGTTCATCATGGACAGTTAGAAGAACAGATAATGAAATAAAGGTAGATAATAAAACATATTTTAATTACATTTTGGATTCTATTTGGGAGGCGTATAAAAAGAATGTAAGAGAGAAATTACAAGTAACTGATTTAACGGAAGATGATGTAACAGAAATTACTTTAGTACCATTTAAAATCTCTCGGGATAACAGTACTACAGAAAATCAATATTATCACATTGACTGTACAATCAACATTAAGTGCTCAAAAGTTTTTGCGGCTAAATTTTGGGTGAAGGAACCGGAAAGCAATGATTATAAATTAGTTGATGCAGCAAATTATAAAAAGGATAGTTCAGTTAATAAGACAAGTATAGTTCAAATTGGTTCCACTCGAGAAATTGATGGAATAACGTATATTCTGGATGGCTGGTATCCGGAAAAAGATCCCAACGGGAATGATAACAACTCAAAAATTTCAAATGAAAAGTGGCCATATTCTCCAAATGAAACAGAATTAGCAGATGGTACCGTAAATTTTTATGCTCACTACGCACCGCTTTATACGTCAGTAGATATCAAAAAAAATGTAACTGGAAATATGGGAGATAAGAGTAAAAAGTTCAACTTTATAATTTCTGTAGTAAATGGAAATACTAATCTTCCATTTAAAATCGGTGAGACACAGTATACAGGTTCAACGACAATTACACTGTCAGATAAGCAGACAACAAGACTGACACAGGTTCCAGTTGGAGCAACCGTAACGATCACAGAAGATGATTATTATAGCAACGATAGATATACGCCTTCCTATACAATAGACGATAACCCTTCTGTTTCGAATAATAGAGAGGCGAAAATAACATCTATTTCAAGAAGGGATAATGATGTTTCTCACGAAGTTACCTTTACCAACAACAAAGACGCAATCCCGGACACTGGGCTGGATCTCAATACAACACCATACATTCTGGCGTTAGGTATCGTAGCTGCCGGAGCAGGTGTGCTGTTATTCAGGCGCAGGAAGCGTTGGAATTGAAGGCGGTTATGATGAAGAAGAAACAGTCAGGGAAGAAAGGAAGCCGCAATGCTGGAGCAGAGCGGTTTCCACAAACAGAGGCGTTAAATCATGAGCACGAAAAGCTGAAGGAGTGGTTCCGGACGGTCAGGTTTCGGAAAGTGCTGTTTGGCGGAGTGGATGAAATTCATCTCTGGAAAAAGCTGGAAGAGCTGAATCAGATTTATGAAACATCCTTAAGTGCAGAACGTGCACGGTACGATGCACTGATCGCTGACCATCAGAAAAGCTGTGATGCCATGATTCGCAAATATAAGGAACTTGCTGAAAGAGGGACTACCGGACAGGATACAAATGTCTGATCTGTTCACAGGATATAGTTCCAGAGAAGAGGTGCGGAGGTGATGCGTGCTGAAAAAGATCAAACCTGTTCTCAGACAATCCGGAAAAGAAGATATTCTACAGAAATAAAGGAAGGCTACATCCGCCTTTTGTGGCGGGTCGTGTTGATCGTGGCCGTTGGCTGGCTGCTGTTTACACAGGTCTTTCTTATAGGCCAGGCACCGGATAATGAAATGTTCCCGGCAGTGGAAGCCGGAGATCTTCTTATCGGTTATCGGCTGGAACAGAATCTTGAAAAAGAAGATGTTGTCGTGTATGAAGCCGGCGGCAAAACTCATGTAGGGCGTATCCTGGGATGCGAAACCGACGTGATCACAATGGATGACACAGGAACGCTTCTTGTAAACGGAACAGCCCAGACAGGAGAAATTGCATTTCCTACATATGCAAAGGAAGGGATCACATATCCCTACACAGTTCCGGAAGGCAGTGTATTTATTCTGGGAGACTACCGAACCCATGCAAAAGACAGCCGTGAATTCGGCCCCATCTCCATAGAGAATGTGAAAGCAAAAGTAATCACTATACTTCGAAGAAGAGAACTGTAAAAAAGTAATTGTTCTCCCATTTCTGAGAGAACATAACAACAAATGTATAAGCTGCTTTTTATGAGCTTATAAATAAATTTATATTTCTAGCTATAAATGAGCAAATTTGAAAAATTGCACAAAACTACACTGCGAATTTCATAAA